>CAZXGY010000276.1:0-2505 GCA_964640455.1 uncultured Sulfurovum sp. | reverse complement strand
GTGGTTCAAGAGTTACTGGGACATGCTTCCCTTGAGACTACACAAATCTATACACATATACAGAAGCAAAATTTGGCTGATACTATGAATGCGTATCATCCACTAAAAGGTATTTCATGAAAGAAATAGTAGAGTATTTACAAGAGAAAAATATCATTTTTAAATCACTCAAAGAGATAACACCTAAAGAGCTAGGATCTCGTAAAAAAATAGATATTTATCTGGGAGTAGATTTAAAAGGTTACTATGCAGATATTATAGTACTTGAAAAGAAAAGTAGAGTACTTCGTAAGGAAGTAGGTGACTTCCTATTATTGCATGAGAAGTTAGAGAAGTATATAGACAGTAGTATAAAGAAAAAGTATATGATTATTAAAGCACCACTTTGCTCTCATGCAAAAGAAATGTTAGAAAAAAATGGTTGGAAAGTTTGGTATCATGGATAAAATACTTTTAGCAGATATTGGTAATACACATTTTCATATTTATAATGGTCATACAGTAGAGCATCTCTCATATAGTGATGCTATTGAAAAGTATAAGGATAATAAGATGCTTTATATCTCCGTTAAGCATGAGCTTGGAGAGAAAATAGAACATATTAAAAGCTGGAAAAATATCTCTTCCTCTCTTTGTATAGATGGTGAATATGAGACCATGGGTGTAGATAGAAAAGCGTTATGTCTGAGCCATAGAGAGGGTATTTTTATTGATGCAGGTTCAGCTATAACGGTAGATGTGGTAAATGATGGTAAGTATGAAGGCGGTTTTATATTGCCGGGGATTAAAGCTTATCTTGAGAGCTATAAATCTATCTCAAGTGTATTAGAGACATCGTTAGATGAAGCACTTACTTTAGAGAGTTTACCTACTACAACAAAAGAGCAGATAAGCTATGGTATAATCGCGTCTATAAAAGCACTCATAGACAAACATAGTGAGGGTAAAAAACTCTACTTTACAGGTGGAGATGGAAAGTTTTTATCTACTTTTTTTGAAGATGCCAACTATGATGAAATGTTGGTATTTGATGGGATGCAACAAGCACTAAAGAATAAGGGTTAGCATGTTAACAGTAGCACTTCCTAAAGGAAGAATAGCAGAACAAACTTTGGAGATATTTGCTGAGATTTTCGGCGGAGAATTTAAGTTTGAAGGTAGAGAACTCATATTAGATATGGGTGAATTTAGATTTTTAAATGTACGTAACCAAGATGTACCCACATATGTTGAACATGGTGCAGCAGATATTGGTGTAGTGGGTTTAGATGTTATTACAGAAAAAGAATTAGACATCATCCAACTTCTTGATATGCAGTTAGGTAAATGTAAAGTAGCCATTGGTATTAAAAATGAAGATGAGCTAGATTGGTCACGTCCTAACATAAAAGTAGCAACAAAAATGGTAAATATTACTAAAAACTACTTTGCTAAAAAAGCGGTAGGTGTTGAAGTGGTGAAGCTTTATGGTTCTATTGAACTTGCACCATTAGTAGGACTTGCAGATGCTATTGTAGATATAGTAGAGACGGGTTCAACTATGAGAGAAAATGGGCTTAAAGTGGCTGAAGATATTATGGACTCTTCTGCACATCTTATCTCAAATAAAAATAGTTTTTATGCAAAAAAAGAAGAGATACTTTCTCTCTATGAAAAAATCAAAACTGTTGTAGAAAGCCGTGGCTAATAACAGTACAAACTCCCTTGACCTTTACGCAAAAGTAGAGGACTTACTTGGTGTAAAAGAGGCTGCTCCCAGTCTCTATGCACACTACCTCCTTTTTTTAAACCCTATAGATTTTACAACCCTTTTAGATGTTGGTTGTGGTTCTGGTGATTTTTTAGTCCAGATGAAACAAGCATTAGATATACCTCAAGTTAAAGGTATTGATTTAAGCCCTTTAATGGTGGCTAAAACCAAAGAACATGGGATTAATGTAGAGTGTATTAACCTCTGTGATTTAGAGGGTAAATATGATGTAATTACAGCTGTGTTTGATATGTTGAATTATCTTACTAAAGAAGAACTCAAAAACTTTTTAGTCTGTGTGAAAGAGCATTTAAATGAAGGGGGTACTTTCCTTTGTGATATCAATACCCTCTACGGGTTTGAAAATGTAGCAGTGGGTTCTTTTATTGTAGATGATGAAGAACGATTTCTAACAGTTGATAGTGATTTTGAAGAAAATGAGTATCGTGCAGAGTTTACGCTCTTTAAAAAAGAGAATAACCTTTATAAAAAATCACAAGAGATGATTAAACAATACTACTATAGTGTTGAAGAGTTAGTAAAATACTCTGGTTTAGAGTTGATAGCTAATGATGATGTAAATTTGTATGATTTTGATGAATCGGATAAATGCTTTGTTGTATTGGGGAAGATGTAGGGGTCGATTCTATATCGACCCTTAGGTAAAATAGTCTAAGACTATCTTACGTTTTCAAAAGGATTTTCTACAACATTCTTTCTATCTACGATGTAAGGAATAAGTGCTGTTTGTCTAG
>CAZXGY010000275.1:0-2548 GCA_964640455.1 uncultured Sulfurovum sp. | reverse complement strand
TATAATGAAAAAACTACTTATGATAATATTAATTATGTCTCCACTCATATGGGCTAAAAGCAACACTGAAAAAATAGGAGATTTCCTTACTTTTGCTATACCTGCTGTTGCGTATGGTAGTACTTTTTATATGGATGATGCAGAGGGTAGAGAACAGTTTTATTGGACTTATGGTACGACTATGGCTACGACTGTAGCACTCAAATATACAGTAAAAGAAAAACGTCCAGATAATGATGATGAAGATTCATTTCCTTCTGGACATACAGCTTCAGCTATGGCAGGTGCGACATTTATACATAAAAGGTATGGATTTTCGTATGCTATACCTGCATATATAGGTGCTATCTATACAGGCTATAGTCGTATACAAGTAAACCGTCATCATCCACATGATGTATTGGTGGGAGCTATTATAGGTGCAGCGTCTAGTTGGTACTTTGTGGACCCTATGAAAAAATTAAATATTGTACCCGTCATAGATAGCGAGTACCAAGGTGTCTCTGTTAAATATAGATTTTAATAGCTAGGGTTACTTCGCCTGAGCTATAAGTACACCTTCTAACATTTTATCTATATCTCCATCCAAAATTGCATCTATATTCGTATATGGTATGTTTGAACGTGTATCTTTGACCTGTTGGTAAGGTTGCATGACATAAGAGCGTATCTGATGTCCCCAACCAATGTCTGACTTCTCTACACCATCAAGTGTTGCTTGTTTTTTAGCCATTTCATATTCGTAGAGACGTGACTTTAGCATCTTCATGGCTGCTGCTTTATTTTTGTGTTGTGAACGGTCATTTTGACACTGTACAACAATATTGGTCTCTATATGCGTGAGACGTATAGCAGATTCAGTTTTATTGACATGTTGTCCACCAGCACCACTTGAACGGTAGGTATCTATACGTATGTCTTTGTCTTCTATGACGATGTCTATGTCATCATCTACTTCTGGAGATACCATCACAGAAGAGAACGAGGTATGACGTTTGGCATTAGAGTCAAATGGGCTGATACGTACAAGCCTATGAATACCATTTTCAACCTTGAGATAGCCATAGGCATTTTCACCTTTTATCATAAATGAAACATCTTTGATACCTGCTTCTTCAGCGGGTTGGTAGTCAAGCACTTCTACTTTAAAGCCACGACGTTCAGCCCAGCGTAAGTACATACGGTAAAGCATGTTTGCCCAGTCTTGAGACTCCGTACCTCCTGCACCGGGGTGTATGGAGACAATGGCATTGTTTCCGTCATGCTCGCCACTTAGCATCATCTGTACCTCTAGAGCATTTGTACGCTCTTGTAAACTCTCTGCATCCTCATAGAGCATTTCAAGGGTATCTTCGTCCTTCTCGGACTTTGCCATTTCGAAATACTCAACGGCATCATCTACAGCATCCTGAGCATCACTGTAGGTAGCTATCATACGTTCTGCTTTCGTCTTTTCTTGAGAAATTTTACCTGCATTGCTTGCATCATTCCAAAAGTCAGGGTCTTGTTGCATTTGGTCTATCTCAGCAAGCCGTGCCTCTAGTAGCTCTGGTTTGACAATATTTTTAATATTATCCATTTTAATGGTGAGTGATTTGAGTAATTCGCTATATTCGTATGCATCCATAGTGAAAAAGTTCCTTTTTCAAATTAGGAATTAGGAATTAGGAATTAGGAATAACATGGATTTCTAATTACTTTGTTCTTTATTCACTATTATTTTGGTATTATTTTAACAAAATATACCGAAAAATGAGGTTAGAGATGATTATTGCAAGAACAATAAAAGAACTTCAAGAGGCTAAACAAGCATTATTAAATGGGACTGTTGGCTTTGTACCTACGATGGGTGCCTTACATCAAGGGCATCTCTCGCTTATCCAACAAGCACGCAGTGAAAATGAATATCTTATCGTTTCTATTTTTGTAAATCCTACACAGTTTTTAGAAGGGGAAGATCTTGATGCTTATCCACGTAAAGATGAAGCAGATATCAAAATATGTCAATTGGCTAAAGTAGATATACTCTTTATGCCAAGTATAGATGTGATGTATGAAGCAGATGAACTCTGCATAGGAGCACCTGCAAAACGTGGTTATGTACTAGAGGGTGAAAAGCGTCCAGGACACTTTGATGGTATGCTGCAAGTGGTGATGAAACTACTTAATCTAAGTACTGCAACGAGAGCATACTTTGGTAAAAAAGATGCCCAGCAGTTAGCCCTTATTATGCAAATGGTAAAAAATTATTTTATGGATGTCACTATAGTGCCTTGTGAGATAGTACGTGATGATGTAGGTTTGGCACTGAGTTCCCGTAATGTTTATTTGCAAGGGGAAGAGAAAGAAAGAGCACTCTGCTTATCTGCTTCACTTAAACGAGCAACAAAGATGGTCATGGCAGGAGAACTCAATGTTGATACTATTAAAAAAGAGATGTTAGCAGTACTAAAAGTTGCAGACAAGATAGAGTATGTAGCTATTGTAGATAGAGAATTTAATGCTTTAGAAGAAGTTGAGATAGGCAATACCATCATTCTTGTAGCTG
>CAZXGY010000274.1:0-2549 GCA_964640455.1 uncultured Sulfurovum sp. | reverse complement strand
CCCTAAGTCTAAAAGTGTAAATCTTGTATGAGGCTCACCATTGACAAGTACAAATTCGATGTTACTTATGTCTTTACTTGGGTAGAGTTTGATGCTTTTCAGTTCTAGTGAAGAGAGGAACTCGTCTTCTGCATTGATGACACGTACTTTAGCAAGGTTTAGAAAGTTTCTATAGGCATTGTAAAAACGCTCTTCATCATACTCATAGTACTCCATATGTTCTGGTTCTACATTGGTAACGATGGCTAAGTACGGGTTAGAGTTTAAAAAACTCTCATCACTTTCATCTGCTTCAAATACTACTTTATTGTTAGGGTAATTACGTACATTTGAGCCAAACTCTTTACTAATAGCCCCTATAAGTGCATTGGACTCAGGGATGATGGAAGAGAGCATCGCAGAAGTAGTACTTTTACCATGAGCACCTCCAACTGCATAGACCTCTTTTTCTCCAAGGATATACTTTAGAGACTCTTTACGTGAAAGAAGTTCAATGCCAAGCTCTTTGGCTTTTTGGTACTCTGGGTTATTTGGACGTACGGCTGCCGAATAGATAACTCTATCTACCCCAATAACTGCATCTTCATGGTGAGGGATAGTAATCTTTGCATCAAAATTAGTAGCTAAATCATTGGTGATTTCTGTCTGTTTTATGTCAGAACCTGAAATTTTATCTCCATCGTTATGCAAAAACTTTGCCAATGCTGAAAGTCCAATTCCCCCTATACCGATGAAGTGTATTTGCATTATTTTTCCTTACTCTCTTCTAATACTTTAAGTTCTTCTTTTCCTTGTTCTACAAATCTCGCAAACATTGCTAACAATATATCTGTAGGTTGTACAAAAGTCTGGATAAAAAATGCCAAAGGATCATTAGGGTCTACTTCGCTTACATCTACCATCTCTTCTATGAAGTTTTCAAAGCTGTTTCCAGCCATAACTGCTGCTGCATGAACCATCATTGCATCTGCAAGCTCTTCATGGTCAATGGTATGATAGAGTACCAAGAACATCTCTTTGGCTGCCTTTTTATCGTTTTCACTATAACGCTGAATGGCATGTTCATAGATAGCTCTAGCAATGGCTCTCTCTTCTTCGTTATTCCGTACATCAAAAGACTTATGTGTAGAGAGGTACTCTGCAAGTCTATCAAATGCCGTATTGACAATAAAGGTAAAGACTTCGTTTATCTGATCTTCTGGTGACTCTATCACTAAGTGTGCATCTAAAAGTTGGTACCCTTTTGCGATACTCTCTTCTTCTTTACACTCTTGCTCTAATCTTTTAATATTTGCTAAAAACTCTGGGTCTTTTTTTAGTTCTTCTACGTGTATTTCTGGTAAATCCATTTTAGTTATTCTCCATTGCTAATTGTATTCTTTTTAGTGCTTCTCTTGTTAACTCTGCTTCATAAACCAGGGCAAGTCTTACATACCCTTGTCCTTCACCCTCACGCCCCAAGAATGAACCTGGGATTACTTTGAGGTTATACTCTTTAAAGAGTCTTGTTGTAAATGCTATCTCATCATCTACTTTGAGCCAAATGTAAAAGGTTGCTTCTGGTGCATCAATACCAAGTACCTCTTTGGCAACTTCAAAGTTCTTTTTATACTTTTCTCTAAATACTGCCACATGCTCTTGGTCTGCCCAAGCTACTGCTGCAGCTTCTTGTAGGGGAAGTGGTGAAGCACACCCTACATAAGTACGGTAAACCATATAGGCTTTAAGTATCTTTGCATCTCCAGCAATAAACCCAGAACGTAACCCTGGGGCTGAAGAGCGTTTAGACGCAGAGTTAATCACAAGTATATTTTTAAATTCACTGTTACCTACTTCTATGCTAGCATTAAGCAGTGATGGTAGAGGCTCATTTAGATACAAGTCTGCATAACACTCATCGTTAAGTAGTACAAAGTCATGTTTGAGTGCAAGTTCTACCCATTTTTTCAAGTCATCCATAAGCATTACTGAGCTTGTAGGATTGTTAGGTGAATTGAGTATGACAAAATCTGCTCTACTTAAAGCCTCTTCATCAATTTCCGGTTGAAAATTATTTGTAGCATTAAGATTGAGGTAAATCACTTCTGATCTTGAAGCTTTTGCAGCTCCTTCATATATCTGATAAAAAGGATTTGGAAAAACCATAACTGGATTTTCAATATCATGCAGTAAAAACTGTGGAAAGTTAAAAAGTACTTCTCTTGTACCAAAAGTGGGAATAATCTGACTGTTATTAAGTATCAAATTAAAACGCTCTTCATTGTACTTTAGCATCGCTTCACGAAGTACTACTTCACCCGCTGTTTTAGGATATTTGTTAAGCAGTGGTGCATGCTCATTTAACGCATCTAAGATAAATTGTGGTGTTGCAAACTGTGGCTCACCTATGGTTAAAGAGAGTGCTGTAAAGTTACTATTGGGAGTAATATCTTGTAGCAAGGTATTAAGTTTCTCAAAAGGGTATGTTTCAAAGTTCATATCTGCCCTAATTTTTTAGAAATTATAGCCAAAATGGGGTAAAGAATTATTGTTTACTTATAAAAGCACTT
>CAZXGY010000273.1:0-2553 GCA_964640455.1 uncultured Sulfurovum sp. | reverse complement strand
CTTTGTAGCATAAGCATCATCAAGTGCTAACTCACTCAGCCACTCTCTAAGCTTACCAAGAGGGAAGTCTTCATGACGCATCTTCTCATAGACATCTTCTAGTACTTTTATACTAGGTTTTTTAGTCTCATCAACATAATATGGACCAAACTCCAAATATGTTGCTGTTGTACCATTATTTAAAATAAGCTCATTTTGAACATACTGTGCATAGTCTGTAAAAGCAGCCCCTTGAATGTTATGAAAGAGAAGACAAGATGCCGCTCTGTTAGAAGCCTTTTTAGCTCTACCACACAGTACCTCTGCTAAACTCACGGCATAATGAAAAGGAAACTTTTCATTACAGTAGGCTATACCTGCACAAGCAGTGAGACCATGCTCAAATTCAGTTAAGTCACAACTCTCTACCACTGTTTTCAAATTCTTTTTAGTGTTCTCTTGAAAATATTTCATATAGAGCTTCGTAAACTCTACTGCTTTGTCTACATGACAAATAACCGTTACATCATCACCACCTATCACAATAGGTCTAAAAGGTACTTCCTCTTTACCATAGGTATCTAATGTAAAGCATTCTTCAAAAGCAGTGTGTACGGCATCTATAGTAGATGTTTCCATAGCTTTAGAAAAATCTTTAAACTGCTCTTGAATCTCTTCAGATTTTTTGCCTTTAAGTTTTTTTGCCATCTCTTGTAGCAAAAGTCCCATCTTATTACCATCTGCATGGATAACCGCTATTTTGTTTTTACTGTTAGAGATATTTTCTAATTTAAGTGGGAACTTCTCTTGATCATCTATAGATATTTTCATCTTTTTAAGTAATAAATCTTCTATAGCACTACTGACATTATTAAACTTTTGAGATGTACCTTTGTCTACTTGTTCTATAGTCTTAGTCGCACGATGTTCTATAGTTTCAGATGCTGGCTTACCTGTACGTGTAGACTGTTTCATGAGAGAAAACTTCGCATCTAGTGGTAGATAAGTTTTATTTCTTACATTTTTTAGTTTTAACTCTAGCTCTTTTGCAATATTTTCATATGCACTATTATTATCTTTATCATAAAGTAAAATAGCTTGTGAAACTGTAATACCATACGCTTTTTCAAGTATATACTTTGGGAATTCTCTTACAAATTTTCTAGCCAATAGCTCTTGACTATCATCAAATGCTATACGTATATTTCCACCTGCATTACGTAAAAGATTTACTTTAATATTATCATCTTTAATAAAGCTATTGATAAAATCTTTAGATGTAAACTTTTCTATAAGATTAGATGCCCCTACAATCTCTTTTAGTTTATTGGTCTCAAAAATAAACCCTTGTATTCCCTGAATACTTACCCCATACAAATATGCCATCTAAACTCCCACCTTAAGTTTTCTTTAAATCATTTTATCTAAAAATAAGTCAAAAGAATAGTATCCTCTCTGACATCAATATAGTTTCGTTTTATCACTCAATATTTTATCTCGATACTTCCTTGTCCTTGAACTGTCTTATTCCCTACGGCAAGTATTTCTCCCCATTTCAACAACATAAAACTTTTTTCATCTAAATCCATTACAATTAAAGTACCAATCACTCCTTCAATGGGAATATATTTAGCCTGTCTATCACTTCTTCTTTGACTGCTGACTATTTTTAACGTTGATGAAATTAGTGTATAGTTTGGTACATAATTTAACTTGTGTACTATCTCTTTGTTTTCAAAAAAGCATATACGTTTATAAATAGATGTCAATATATCTTCCAATACTATTTCTTTTTTAAATTTACTCTTTGGATCTTTAATGAGTAATGGTGTAAGAATATTGATAGAAACATCTTTATAATATTTCTTAAGAGTAATATCTAAAGGCTTATCTACAAAAGCTTCTAAAATACCTTTTCCATCAAACGCAAGTTGTCTACCATTTAAAGAAATAGTATGATTTGGAAAAGAGAGTTTTTGGTCTGTAATAGTTGAAGCTTGCAGCATACGATGAAGAGAAGAAAGTATCATTCTAATCTCTTTTACATTCTCAGAAAACAAATATAGACTAAAATCATAAGTATCCGCTTGTACTCTTGCATCAAACCTAAAAGAACGATATCCTGTACTAGCTTCATAATAATCATAATATATACACTCTTTTGTATATATACAATTCTGACAGTCATACGCAGAAGATACACAGACACTGTCTTTTAAGAAATGCCCAAAAGTACCTCTCAATGTCGAACCTATAAAAAAATTAGGTTTTTTATCACTATTTACTTCTACTTTGATATATTGGAAAATAACTTTGATTCTATTAAGTATATAGATTACAATGACAAAAGACCAAATTGGAGAAGTTTATGCACTAGATTAAAAGATGGGTCTTGTAATGTTAAGAAGAGCTTTAAGAAAGGTTCTCATAATGTTTCAATCATGATTATAGATGATGCTGATAATTCTTTAATTGTTGATGGTATTGAATTTCAAGTTCTGAGAAGGTAGTTACTATGAATTTATTGGTTAAGTGAATTAATTTTTGTCTCTCCTAATATATTAATATTTGACT
>CAZXGY010000272.1:0-2575 GCA_964640455.1 uncultured Sulfurovum sp. | reverse complement strand
CTATCACTTCTATCACAGAGAAGATTATCAAACAGCCTTTTCATTTTGAAGGGAACATGAAACCACGCTACTATCAGCAGATAGCCGTGGACAAAACCCTTGAAGCCATAGCCAAGGGTAAAGACAAGGTGCTTCTCACACTTGCTACTGGTACAGGTAAGACGTACATCGCTTTTCAGATAGTCTATAGACTTTTTGAAGCTAAGTGGAGCAAGGCAGGTACACAGAAACGACCTAAAGTACTTTTCTTAGCAGACAGAAACGTACTAGCAGACCAAGCCTTTAACACTTTTAATCCACTAGAAAAAGATATCGTCCGTGTCAATGGTAAGGAGATACGTAAACGAGGTGGCAAAGTACCTACCAATGCCAATGTCTTCTTCGCTATTTACCAGTCCATCGCTGAGCGTAAGTCAGATGAGTTTGATGAAGAGAACGATGTCACTGCCTACTACAAGCAGTACCCACCAGAGTTTTTTGACCTCGTAGTCATAGATGAGTGTCACAGAGGCTCTGCTAATGATGAAAGCTCATGGAGAGACATCTTAGACCATTTCTCTTCAGCTGTACACTTAGGACTCACCGCTACACCTAAAAGAGATGACAACGGAGACACGTACAAGTACTTCGGAGAGCCTGTCTATGAGTACAGTCTTAAAGAGGGGATAAACGATGGTTTCCTTACGCCTTACAAGGTAAAACGCATTCAGACCAACATTGATGAGTACAGGTTCAACCCTAACGATATCGTCCAAGGCGAACTAGAAGAGCAGATCGTCACACTAGACAAGTTTGAAAAGCAAGTCATCATCCCCAAGCGTACAGAACTTGTAGCTAAGACCATACTAGAGCAGATAAACCCTATGGATAAAACCATCGTCTTTTGTGTAAACCAAAAACACGCCATAGACATGAAGATAGCCATAGACAAGTACAAAACAGTGAAAGACAATGACTACTGTGTCCGTGTCACTTCTGATGAAGGAGAGATAGGACGTGACTTCCTTGAAGCTTTTCAGAACAATGACAGAGACATCCCTACTATCCTCACCTCTTCCAAGATGCTCACTACGGGGGTAGATGCTAAAAATGTACGTAATGTTGTCCTCACGGCTCCCATCCGTTCCATGACAGAGTTCAAGCAGATCATCGGACGTGGTACGAGGGTGTATGATGGCAAAGACTTTTTTACCATCATAGACTTTGTAGGGGCAACAAACTTGTTTTATGATGATGCTTGGGATGGCTTGCCTGAAGAGCAGATAGATGAAACTACGATAGAGCCTGATACAGGAACAGACAAGGTTAAAGAGCCCAAGCCACCTTATGGCGACCCAGCAGACCCGATGCCTGAGCCTGTCGAAGGCAAAGAGAAAGTCACCATCGACATACGAGGACGCAAGCTCAAAGTCATAGACATAGAGACCACCTATGTAGGAGAAGATGGCATCCCTCTTAAAACCCATGAGTTTTTAGAGTTCCTAGTAGGTATTCTCGACAAGTTCTTCCATGACGAAGCACAACTCAGAGAGCTATGGTCAGACCCTGTGAAACGTGAAGAGCTTCTGAGTAAACTACGAAGTATGCAGATAGACGAAGTCCAACTCGAAGAGCTCAAAGCCATCTTTGACGCAGAGGAGAGTGACATCTACGATGTACTCGCTCATCTCTCGTTTAACCTAAACATCAAGACACGAAGTGAGAGGGCATTTGCTGTGCATTACCGAAAGTATATAGAGAAGTATCACAACGGTAAGGTCAAAGAGTTTTTAAACTTACTTTTGGAGCGGTATGAGAAAGATGGTGTTAAAGAGATGGGGAGTGATAAGCTCTCATCACTCATTAAACTCTCGGGGATAGACAGAAATGAACTCAAAGAGGCATTTGAAAGTGCAGCCAATATCCGTGAGGGGTATTTTGGGTTACAGAGGGAGATTTATAGATGAGTGATAAGAGTCCTTTGCTAGAGAAACAGAGAGAAAAATCTGGAGCCGAAACGTTTGGAAAATATTTATATCAATATCATTGGGCACTATATCGAGTTTTACAAGAACATGAAGAGAAAAGAGAATATGCTGTTTTTGTAGAATTACATGAGGATGTAGTTTTAGCCAATTCTTTAAATAAGGATGAAGTTGAATTTGAATTTTCACAAGTTAAAACTAATAAAAATAACTTTACAAAAAATAGTTTGCTCAAGACTAAAAATGGTAGTTCTGTCTTGGGAAAATTAATTGAGAGTACATCTAGTCAAAACTTTAATAAATCAATTGCAAAAATTAACCTTATCTCAACTGGAGGATTTAATAAAGATTTTACTTCTGATGAAATTGTACTTGATGATATTTCTGTTAGTGATATGCCAAGTGATAAAATGGAAGAATTATGTACTGCGATATTAACTGAACTGTCATTAGATTGCTTCCCTATTAATTTACATTTTATTACACCTGAACTACCTGATAAAGGATTTCAAGATTTTATAATTGGTTATATATCCAAAGTTGTTTTTAAACTATATCCTGAACATTCCTCCTGTTTAACACCTTAAAAAACAAATTATTTTTCTCTTATC
>CAZXGY010000271.1:0-2585 GCA_964640455.1 uncultured Sulfurovum sp. | reverse complement strand
ACAGAGTATGAAACCTTTATCTAAACGACGTTTAAGAAGTGCATCTAAATGTGTTCCACTCATTTCATAAGACTCAAGTTTATAAATCTCTATCATGTTTTCCATACTAAGATTTAATGCTTTTTGAATACGATAAAGTATCTCGTTTGTACTTATTGTTATAGAGTCTTTTTGCATATTATTTTTTCCCTGCTTCTTCTGCTAAATTGGCAAGTGCCATTTTTGCTTTGTTTAAAATAGTCAAACAGTTTTTATCTTTGATATTATGTTTAAGTGACCAATACTCTGGATTGGTATAGGTAATGGTAGTCTTTCCTTCGTAGTCTGTACTAAACAGCATACGTAAAGGTAAGTCAAGTCCCATAGAAGGATTACAGTCCATAAGTACTGTACCCATTTTAGGATTACCAAAGACAACAACCGTTTCTGGTTTAAGGTGCATCTTTACACCCTTCGCATTGGCTTGATGGTCAATAGTGCTAAAGTAATTTAATTCTTTTTCTTCAAGGAGTTTTTTAAATTTTGCTACCGTAGTAGGTACATCGTGTTGACTACTCACAGTCTCTAAGAAGGCACCTTTTTTACTGTCACATCCTACTAAAGCTAAGCCTATAAAAGAAATTAGAAGTAACTTCTTCATATTAAACATTAAACCTAAAGTGCATCACATCACCATCTTGAACGATGTACTCTTTACCTTCAAGTCTATTTTTCCCTGCATCTTTTGCACCATTGTCTCCACCAAACTCTACAAAGTCTTCGTAGGCTATCACTTCTGCACGGATGAAACCTTTTTCAAAGTCATTATGAATGACAGCTGCCGCTTTAGGAGCCGTAGTATTTTTACGTATAGTCCAAGCACGTACTTCTTTCACGCCAGCGGTGAAGTAGGACATGAGTCCTAATTTATCAAAACCTTTGTGGATGATTTGCTCTAGTCCAGACTCAGTTACACCCAAATCTGCTAACATCTCATCACGCTCATCATCATCAAAGTCTACCATGTCTTCTTCTACTTTGGCACAAAGTTTGATCACTTCAGAGTCTCTTTCATCTGCATAGGCTTTAAGTTTGAGTACATATTCGTTGTCTTCATCTAATCCATCTTCATCTACATTTGCTCCATAGATGATAGGTTTAGAAGTAAGAAGACGTAACTCTTTGTTCATCGCTATAAAGCCATCTGATTCTAAATCGCTAAAAGTTGAAACAGGTGCTCCATCTTCAATGTGTGTAAGTAATGCTTCTGCCACTTCAAGTTGCTCTTTGGCATCTTTGTCATTACCTCTGGCTTTTTTCTTTAACATCTCTATACGTTTGAGTACAGCATCAATATCAGCAAATAAAAGCTCTTGCTCAATAATCTCTACATCACGGATAGGGTCTATGCTTCCTTCCGTGTGAACAATGTTTTCATCTACAAAACATCTAACGATGTGTAGAATCACTTCCGTTTCACGGATGTTTCCTAAAAACTTATTTCCAAGACCTTCACCTTTACTCGCACCTGCTACAAGTCCAGCAATATCTACGAAGTCTAGTGTTGAGTACTGAATCTTTTCAGGGTTTACAATACGAGCAAGCTCGTCTAGTCTTTTATCTGGTACAGGTACTACAGCCTTATTTGGTTCGATAGTACAAAACGGGTAGTTTGCAGACTCTGCGTTTTGTGCTTTTGTTAATGCGTTAAAAGTAGTAGATTTTCCTACATTTGGTAGTCCAACAAGTCCTATTCCTAGTCCCATAGTAATTCCTTTGGTAATTATATTAACGCGATTTTAGCGAAAAAATGGTGAAGAGGGGGTTAGCCCTCATCTAGAAGTATTAATTTGCTGTGATATCTACAACAATTCGTGCAGGAGATTTTAGTTCAAAGACATTGACCGAGGCTGCTTTATTGAGGTTGATACTAAATTTAAATCCAGAATCATCTAAATATTTTTCCATGTTTATATTTTTAACAATACTTGTGGATGGAAAAGTAGGTGCTTTATTGAAAGAAAGAGCAGAGAACTTTCTATAGCCATTGACCACAGCACTTATCTGTTTGTTTGATGGGTTGTAAGTAAAAGTATAACTTCCTGATTGCGTAGATTTCGCATTAGATGCATAGGTGTCAAATACAAGACGTGTATGTGTTTCATCGTGTGAAGTGCGGATTCTTTTCATATCTAGTCCATCACTTCTTTTTCCACCTCTAAATGTTTGCTTTTCTGTTTCCATAACTACGGGTGTTACGAGTACAGGTAAGTTATCTTCTAAGATAGGAATATCTTTAACTAAGCTCTCTTTCTCATCTATCTTTGTCTTGATGTTTTCTACAGTACCTTTCTCTTTCAAAGATACTACTTCTGTAACAGTATTGGTTGCTGAAGTTGTGAAAAGTTGCTCTGTAAATTTAGATGTCTCAGGTTCTGGTCCTCTGCGTTCATGACAAGCAGTAAGAGCAAGAACAATTAAAAGTGCTAGTAGGGTTTTAGTCATAGTGATTATCCTTAAAAAGTAGTTTAGCAAGGGCAAAAGCCCTTATGTTTAGTGTGTATTTTGTGTTGAAAGTTTTTCTAAAAGTTTAACCATCATTCTTA
>CAZXGY010000270.1:0-2601 GCA_964640455.1 uncultured Sulfurovum sp. | reverse complement strand
TATGTATATATCCATCATTATCTATGCTAAAGTGTTCTGAGAAGTTACCCTGCAATACTACATGGTCAAATACTTTTTTGTTACCTGTTTTTACCTGTGCTATCACACTATCATTATCTAATCCTTCAGGAATATCTAATGCCAAAGGTTCTAGCTGAGGAGCATTACTTGCATATGGTTCATAAATCAAACGATAACTCTCATCAAACCGTTCTTTATCTGCATAAAGACTCGCAATGATAGGTTCTACATACGTAGTAAATGGCTTATAGAGAGCTTTTTTATCGACCGCAGGTGTCCAAAGCAGTACATCTTTATAGTTAATACGGTTACTGTCATCTCCTGGGTAAAGCTTGTGATTTATGAGCTTTTGTGCAGTATCATCTAGCTTCTCTTGTAGAGTAACAGCATCATAGTTATGCCCTATACTATCTCCACTTACTTGGTAAATGGCTTCTGTTAAAATGTTTACCCTAAATGGAAGTTTTTTAAGGTCACTTCCTTTAATAATGGCATGAATGGTTCCATTATTATCTGTAGGAACACTATCTCTTACCATGTCATCATCTCTATCTATATCTTTACCACCCTGTGCCAAAACAAGATAATATGCATCATCTTCAAACTTAGCCATCGTATCATCAGGAATTTCTAGTAACCCTGACTGGAAGATATCTTTTTTATCTGTGGTGCTTCCTCTATAGAGTACCGTAGGGTTAATGCCATCAGCATCCATCGCCTTGATAATCTCTACTTTTGCTCCTGCTATAGGACCATTTTCAATCCTTTTTTTCAAACCAACAACAATATAATTACACGGTACACACCCACAGGTACTCTTTTTTTCTTCTTCACTACAGGCATTATAGGTACGTCCACCGCCACCACCGCCACCGCCAGTATATACTCTTGGTCTAGGTATATTACAGTACCAATTTCCTGATTTTATTTTAATATTATTTTGAAATACAGGAGGACTATATACTATACTATAAGGTGAAGGACAAGATAAACATTGAAAATTCCCTGTGTCATTATTATATGGTCTATACCAACCTGGTACATCATTAAGAGCAGGACATACCCACTCAGGCTGAATCTCTTCATACACATTAACCTTTGCAAAATCCCCTATGTCAAGACTTGCAAAGCTCTCTACAGGCCAGACATTAAAGTAGTCTCCTTTTGTGGTCTCTAGTAATGCTCTTACTTCTATGGGGTCTTCTGCCAACATCTCTTCTGTTACTGTACTGTCTGGCAGTTGTTTACCATTGGCATTAAAGACATAGTAGTCTCCTGGCTTAATGTCAAACAAACTAGGAATGACCAAATGCTCTTTCCCTGCTCCTTCTACATCTTTGATGTCATAGATAACTGCATCATTACCTGTCATAGTCAAGTCCATATCTACATCACACTGATATGTCCAGCTCAGTGTCATCTTCATGGCACCTGCTTGTCCTCTAAGGTTTAGGTTATCATCTTTATCTTTTGTTAACGTCAATGTTGTTATATTTGCACTATTCTTTGTCGTATTGGTTACGGTAACAAAGAGTCCACCGTCTTTGTCTTCACGAGTAAGTGTATAAGGGGCATCACCACTTTTTATTGAAAAATTATCATTAATATCACTACTTCCATCAGATTTTACACGTATAGCTGTAAGCTTAATATCTCCTCCCTCTAAAGTAAGGTTTATATCGCCACATCCACTCTTCAGTGTCTCATGACTAACCAAAAACGATTTGGCTGAAAAAGGAGGAAGACTAGTGCCTGTGTAATCTGTTAGATTTAAGGTATCTTGGAAGTTTGGTTCATTCACCTCTTTTAATTTATTATGCTTAAATAAAAATGGAAAACTTGGTTCATCTCCCTCAAGTTTAGAAAAGTCATTCTCTTGTAACATCGCCCAATTATATTGAACAAACAATCCTGCTAATTTATCATCATTTACACCTGGTACCCCACTACAACTATTTGCCACAGTATGAAAGTTTTCCAATGGACTTTTTAGCATTTTTTCCATATCTAAAGTACATTTATCTTGTATAAGTTTCCAAAAAGCAAAACTTTTATAATCACCGCCAGTATCAACACCAGCATTTAACCTTTCAGCTATATATGGAATAGTTGTATACATACGGAAATATGCACTATTCAAATAAGGGTTTTCACCATCATATACGATATCTTCAAACATTCTAGCAGTTCCCTCAAGTACCCAACCCTTATCCGTATAAGGTATTTGTGTTCTTTCTTGTACGTAATGAAAAAATTCATGTACTACCATATATTTCATAATTTCTGCGAAATCATTACCATCAGAAAAACCTTCATCACCACTCATCAAATCACTTTCTTCTGGTGTTGCCACTACAGGGTCACTATCTAACGTTAAAAATCCTTTTTTATATGATCCACCAAACCTATTTACCTGTTCCTGTTGTATTTTTAAATTAATAGTCCTATTGTACCCACCAACTAAACCATTGACTTTACTTAAACTAGATACACCTTCATTCATCCAACCTAACACATCACAGACTGTCTCACCCGTACCAAAATATGTTTTTAATGTCGTACTATTCCCCTCAAATACAT
>CAZXGY010000269.1:0-2604 GCA_964640455.1 uncultured Sulfurovum sp. | reverse complement strand
GATGTGCTTCTATCTGTTCTTTCAAATAGGCTATCACCTCATCTACATTTTTATAACTTGTCTCATTTTTACTAATTTCAATAGTGAATACTGGGTATTTTTCCATGACTGTGATTTGTTTCATTCTTCTTACTTTCCTTCTTGATATAAATGATATATTGTTTTCTTTACGATTTTGCCTACACGGCTTCGCTTCGCTCCGACCGTTTCGGTTTCGAATCTAAAAACGTGAAACTATTCACGTTTTCTTTACGGTTCTCACATACCAGGGATTCTTGGAATTTTTCCAAGTTTGGAGTTACGACAATACCAACCCCAACCTTTTTTCATCCAGTGACCTATAATTGGTAGGGGAATCATCTTCCCACCTTTGTTATCTCTATAAACAAAGGCTGCACCATCGCCTGTATCCATCACACATAAGATATTAAGATGTTCCTTATAGCTATATTTTGAATCTATGTTTTCTATTTTAGAATTAATGTTATAGGCTACATTTCTTGCCATAACTTCAGCGACATGCCCCTGTTTTGCTCTCCACTCTGGTCCCATAAGAGACGCAGAATCACCGATGGCATAGACACCTTCAAAATTTTCTATCTCATTATATTCATTCGTTACAACAAAGCCGGCTTCACTCAATGGTAATCCAGATTCCATCAATATACTGTGTCCTGTACCTGCAGAGATAAACATGGTTAAATCAGATTCTATTTTTGTTCCATCTTCAAACTCTATACCATCTTCAACAAAGGTGGTAATTTTAGAACCTACCTTCTTCTTAATATTGGTCATACCAAACATCTTATCCATCATGACAAGTGCTTTATCCCCCATCTTCTGTCCTGGTTTTTCCATAGGTGCAAAGAAAGTAAGCTCAAAATTATCTCTAATCCCTTTTTTCTTCAAGAAGTTATGTACGTTAAAGAGTACTTCAAAAGCTGGTCCTCCACGTACAGCAGAAGTGTCTTTAGGGTTACCACCAAAGCCCATGGCTATTTTCCCATTATCTTTGAGAATGAGTTTATCTAGCTTCTCATAAAGTGCTGTAGCCTCTTCTGGTTTACTACAGATAGAGAGTGTATGCTCCAACCCTTTATGTTGCATTTTATCTTGTCCAAGGGCTACTACAATATACTCAAAATCATCCAATACTCTACCACTAAGTAAAGTCACTTTTTTTTCTGATGCTTCCAGCTTCGATACAGGGTCTACAATCAACTGAAATCCATGTTTCATTGCCAACTGATCAAGAGGTACAGAGACATCTTCTCTTGTGACCTCACCCGTAGGTATCCAAATAGAGGTAGGGTAGATATAAAAATAATCTCTATCACTTACCAATGTCACATCTAATTCTTGTTTTCTTAAAAAGATAGCAGCTTCCACACCTGCAAAACCTCCACCCAATACTAATACTTTTTCCATCTCTCTCTCCTATTTTTTAAGTAAATCTGCTCTTGGATACATAAACACTGCTTTTCTGTCTATGATAATTTTCTCTTTATCATCTACTGCATAGGCTATAATTTTTACAGGAATTGGTATATCTTTACGTGTACTGTTCCCTAGTGACTCACTTGTCTCAAAGATGACTACTTTTTTCTTCTTTTTCCCTGCACCTATTTTAAACGGCTCTGTTGGTCTCTTAATCTTAATTTTATCATTGCCTACAATATCAAAGTAGTAGGTGTGCTCTTTACTGTCTGTATTGGCAAACATAAAGATATAGTCATTTTGTACTACACCATGATCAAGTACTTTATAGAGTCTTTGCCCTTTATTGATATCTAAAAGCATATGCTCTTTTTTAGAACCCATTACAAATAAAGAGATAAGTACAATCATCAATACCGTAAAGTATGCAATCACTTTCCCTCTAAAGTAGTTTGTTTTACCTTCATGTCTTAGTGCTTCTTTTTCAGATGACCATCTTACAAGACTTGGTTTACCTAAGGCACCCATGACTGTCGTACAAGCATCTACACACTCTAAACAGTTAATACACTCAAGCTGTAGCCCTTTACGAATATCAATATGTGTTGGACATACCGTTACACAAGATTCACACGTTGTACACTCTGCACTTGGGTCAACAGATAAAAGCTCTTTTGTTTTATCAAATTTTTTCTCTCTATCATACCCATGCCCCTGATAAATGTCTCCACCACGAATAGGGTCATACACTGCCATGACTGTGTCATCATCATAAAGTACAGACTGCACACGGCTATAAGGACAGATATAAATACAGAAGTTCTCTTTAATAAATACCACATCTAAAATAATAAACAATGCTGTACCAACCAGCATCCCTACCAATGTCATATGCTCTGTAGGATTCGCTAAATAGGTAAAGAAATCTTCAGGAGGCACAAAGAACCACAAGAAGTCAGCTGCTGCTACAAAAGCGAGTACTGACCAAAGTAAAATTGCAATCACATATTTTATTTGGTTTTCTGTCTTTGACATATCTGGATCTTTTTGCTTATTTTTGATACGCTTACGTAAGCCTAAAAGTTTTGTCTCTATTCCATCTCTATAGATAACACGGAAAATAGTCTGAGGACAAGCCCAACCACACCACGCTCTACCACCTACAGC
>CAZXGY010000268.1:0-2604 GCA_964640455.1 uncultured Sulfurovum sp. | reverse complement strand
TCGCGAATGCTAATATGGTTGAAATAGTTGAAGGTATGCCTTATGTAGAAGTAGAGGCAAATGGAAAAACATACAAAATAGAAAGAGTGCAAAAACCTGATACGTATTTAACGAATACCTTTGCGTTAACCTCTCGACCCTCACCCCCATTTTTTATAGAACCATTTTTAGTAACAGAAGGTATTGAAACCTTTGGAGAGTTAGAAGTTTTAGATTTTATCTCTAAGAAAAAAGGTATTTTTATTGATGCAAGGTTAGCAAATTGGTTTGCCAAGTCAGCAATACCTACAGCCATTAATATGCCTTTTAAGGTTTTTCTATCAGATACACCTGAACGTGAAGAGGCATTAAAAGTACTGGGTGGAGAGTATACTAAAAATGGAAAGTGGAACTTTACATCGGCTAAAACAATACTTTTATATTGTAATGGTGCATGGTGTGGACAATCTCCAACGGCTATTAATGCATTGATTGAATTAGGATATCCAAAATCTAAAATGAAATATTATCGTGGTGGGATGCAGTCTTGGCAGCTCTTAGGATTGACAACAATTATTCCGGAGGTGAAAAAATGAAATTGATAATATTTGCATTGGTATTGACTATTTTTGCTAGTGCTGGAAAATATGATAAAGTGAAAATTACACCGGAAATATCATATATTTATGTCTATCATAAAGGTAAAGCGGTAAAAGTACATAGAATTCAAGATACAAAACATAAACTTACAGGAGAGTATGCAAGCATATATAGACCAGGAAAATATATACAAGCTATTAAAATGCATCCTTCTATTCAAACTGTGGCTGAAGTTGAAGTGCTTAAATTTATGAAAGATAAAGTCAATAAAAAAGAAGGGCTTCTTGTCGATCTTCGACCTAAAGCAGACTATGTAAAAGAGTCTATCCCCTCTGCCGTCAATATTCCTGCACGGGTTAAAGATGATAAAGCTAAAGTAGAAAAGATTCTTAAAGTTTTAGGTGCTACAAGAAATGCGGATGGTACATTAAACACTAATAATGCATTAGAAGTTACATTTTATTGTAATGGATTATGGTGTGATAAATCAGCTGATTTTATTAAGGCATTTATAAACGAGGGCTATCCTGCAGATAAGATGTACTATTATCGTGGTGGTTTCCAAATGTGGAAAATCTTAGGATTCACAACAGTAACAAACCAATAAGAGGGTAGGAAATGAAAAATTTATCAGAAACTTTTGCAATATTATTTGTAGGATTTTTATCTATGGCAGTTGTATTTTTTATCGTACAGTATAATTTAATTGATGACGATGTTGATATGGATGAAATTATTCTTTCAACACCGCAAAAGAAAGTAGCAAAAACAAGTAGTTATCTCGATAGTCTTGAAGGGTATGGTGATGATACAGATGTTAAAGTAGATGCAAGAAAAGAAGATACTACCAATACCGTTATTGTAAAGTCTGAGTCAAATAAAGATACACTTGGTGATGTAATTGATGACAAATCAAAAAGTTCATATATGGAAAATCTTGAGAAATATGCTGATACCGAGGAAAAAGAAAAGCTAGACACAGCTAAACCAGTTGCTGATAATTCAGGGGAACCTGAAAAATTGCCAGAGGTAGCTGATGAAATAGGTATGGCTATTGATGCTGCATTGGATGGTTTATAGAAGTTACTTCTATAGACCAATAGCCTCTCTTACTTTAGACATTTTTGCATTTGCAATGGTACTTGCTTTTTTAGCTCCCATGGCTAAGATGTCATTGACTTCATCCATATGTGAGAGGTAATATTCACGCTTTTCACGTGCTTCCCCCAACTCTTCCCATATTAACTCTTTTAGGTACTTTTTAAAGTGACCATACCCTTCTTTACCACTCTGATAACGTACTTGTAGTTCTAGCTTCTCTCTATTATCTAAAAAGAGTGATGCTAATGCAAAGATATTGTCATCTTCCCACTCTAAAGGTTCCCCCAAAGGAGTAGAAGAGGAGATAATTTTATTACATCTCTTTTGTAAAGGTTTTTCATCCATAAACATGTCAATAGCATTGTCATAAGATTTAGACATTTTTTGTCCATCAATACCTGGGATAGTAGCGACATCATCTGCTACTTTATGTTCAGGAAGTACAAATATCTCACCATACTCATTGTTAAACTTTGTGGCAATGTCACGCGTCATCTCTACGTGTTGTATTTGGTCTTTTCCTACAGGGACTATCTCAGTATCTAACATGAGTATATCTGCTGCCATAAGTACAGGGTAAGAGAAAAGTGCATGGTTTGCTGATATTCCTTTAGCTACCTTATCTTTATATGAGTGTGCACGCTCTAAAAGTCCCATAGGTGTAAATTTAGAGAGTATCCAATAGAGTTCAAGTACTTCTGGTACATGACTTTGTACCCAAAATGTTGTTTTATTTGGGTCTATACCTATAGAGAGATAGTCTACTGCAGCATCAATAGTAAATTGTTTTAGTGTGGTTGCATCTTTTGATGTAGTAAGAGAGTGGTAGTTTGCTATAAAGGTAAAGAGTTCATTTTCCTCTTGAAGTTCTACCATTGGTTTCATTGCCCCAAAGTAGTTTCCTATATGAAGTTTTCCTGAAGC
>CAZXGY010000267.1:0-2633 GCA_964640455.1 uncultured Sulfurovum sp. | reverse complement strand
AGTGTTACTTTTGGTTTTTCGTATTCTATTTGGTACATTGTTATTTTTTCCATTTTGACTTACCTACCATGCTATATTTATTTGCTACAATTATAGCAATATTAACTAAAGGCTGTAAATGCAACCCCATCATCGTTTTTTTACTTTCGAAGAAGATTTTAGAGACCCTTATGCTAGAGACCGAGATAGAGTTCTTCACTGCTCTTCTTTTAGACGTTTAGAGTACAAGACACAGGTTTTTCTAAATCATGAGGGTGACTACTTTCGTACACGTTTAACACATTCATTAGAAGTGTCACAAATTGCACGTACCCTTTCTCGTATGTTAGAACTTAACGAGACTCTTGCAGAAGTTATAGCATTATCACATGACTTAGGACATACGCCTTTTGGACATGTAGGTGGAGATGAACTAGATAGACAACTCATTGCAGATGGCAGAGCTTTAGGATTTGAACATAATTTCCAATCTTTTAGGGTATTGACCAAGCTAGAAAAACGATATAAAGCCTTCGATGGACTCAACCTTACATTTGCTACATTGGAGGGTGTACTTAAACATTCGTACCCGTATAAAAAACCTTTTTTAGATGGTCTAGACAGTAGGTTTGACTTAGAAAAACACCCTAGCCTAGAAGCCATGGTAGTAGACCATGCAGATGAGATAGCTTATACTTCACATGACATTGATGATGGTATCAAATATGGGCTTATTACTTTTGATGATTTACTCCAAGATACCCTTTGTCTACGTGTAGATGAGATGGTTCAACGTGAAAGGATACAAAGATCTGAAAAACTTTATCGTCATCGTTTTGTGGCAGGACTTATCAAACTTCTAGTAGAAGATTTTATAGAAAATTCTAAAGTTGGTGCAAAAACCCATCGTCAAGCAAATCCTATTTGTGTAACGTTAGAAGCAAAAGAGAAGTTACCTCTAGGTTTTTCTAAGGAGACAGCAACCCAGTTAAAAGTACTAAAAAAACTCCTTTTCAACAAGCTCTACACTCATGAAAAAATAGCACGCAAAATGTACGCAGGAAAACAGTGTATCAAAGGGCTATACAAGGCTTTTAGAGATGACAATGATCTTTTACCTCCTCACCAAAAAGAGCTTTTTGCAGTACGTAAAGAAGAACGTGTTATTGCAGACTATATTGCAGCTATGACAGACCGATATGCCATGAAAACGTATCATGAAATTTATGGGCTAAGTTTATAAAATCTATACTATAGTAACTTTTGGGTATAATTCGCGAAATTTTATAAGGTTTACACCTTAATTTCAGGACATTTTATGCAAAAAATTAAAAATATTGCCGTTATCGCACACGTTGACCACGGTAAAACAACACTTGTAGATGAACTTTTACAACAATCTGGTACATTTGAAGCACATCAAGAAGTAGAAGAGAGAGCGATGGACTCTGATGCTATCGAAAAAGAGAGAGGAATTACGATTCTTTCTAAAAACACTGCTATTACTTATGGAGACCACAAGATTAACATTATTGATACTCCAGGTCACGCCGATTTTGGTGGTGAAGTTGAGCGTGTTCTTAAAATGGTAGATGGTGTACTTCTTCTTGTAGATGCACAAGAAGGTGTTATGCCGCAAACTAAATTCGTTTTGAAAAAAGCGATTGGTTTTGGTCTTATCCCTGTTGTTGTTATCAACAAAATCGATAAAGATGGTTCAGATCCAGATAGAGTAATGGACGAAGTATTTGACCTTCTAGTAGCACTTGATGCAAATGAAGAGCAACTTGAATTCCCAGTACTTTATGCAGCAGCTAGAGATGGTTATGCTAAATGGGAAATGGAAGATGAAAACAAAGATATGACGCCACTTTTTGATGCTATCATCGAAAAAGTACCATATCCAGTAGGTTCACCAGATGCTGATACGCAAGCACAAGTATTTACACTTGACTCAGACAACTTTGTTGGACGTATCGGTATTACTCGTATCTTTAATGGTAAAGTAAAAAAAGGTGATGAGTACCTACTTGTAAAAGCAGATGGTTCTAAGTCAAAATCACGTATCTCTAAACTTATCGGATTTAAAGGTCTTGAAAGAATTGAAATCCAAGAAGCAGAAGCAGGAGATATCGTAGCAATCGCTGGATTTAACGATATTGATGTAGGTGACTCAGTTTGTGACCCACAAAACCCAGTAGCACTTGACCCAATGCACGTTGAAGAGCCTACGCTTTCAGTTATTATGTCTGTAAACAACGGACCTCTTGCTGGTCAAGAAGGTAAACATGTAACTTCAAACAAAATTGCTGAACGTCTTGCAAAAGAGATGGAGACAAACATCGCTATGCGTATGGAGCCTCTTGGAGATGCATCTTTCAAAGTTTCAGGTCGTGGTGAGCTTCAAATTGGTATTTTGGCAGAAAACATGAGACGTGAAGGTTTCGAGTTTATGCTTGCACGTCCAGAAGTTGTTACTAAAGAAGAGAATGGTGTAAAAATGGAGCCATTCGAGCACCTAGTAGTAGATGTTCCAGAAGAGTTCCAAGGTGTTGCTATCGAAAAACTAGGAAAAAGAAAAGCAAACATGACTTCTTTAACACCTATGCCTGATGGAACTATCAGACTTGAATTCGAAATCCCTGCACGTGGAC
>CAZXGY010000266.1:0-2633 GCA_964640455.1 uncultured Sulfurovum sp. | reverse complement strand
TAATGATGCAGATAAAAGTTTTATTTTGGGCAATGTAAGTAAAAAAGATAAAAATGGAAAACTTAAACCAATAGCAAATGTAACGCTTGTCTTGTTTGATAAGTATGGTAATGAAGTAGATAGAACAACAACAAATATACATGGTAATTATAAATTTGAAGTATCTCCTGGGAATTATTATATCCAAGAGGCACAACCAAATGGTTACTATGATGTGAGTGAAAATGATGGTGGTTCAGATAATGATGCTCCAAATAGCTTGTTAAATACCATTAGTGTTGTTGTGAGTATTGGAGAGACAGATGTACATAATGACTTTGTTGAAAGTAGTACATCAGAAGGATGCGGTTGTGCTCCTACACCAGTGATTCCATGTGCAATATGTACGCAGGGCTTTTACACGGCACACACACATAATGTGAAAGATAATAGTGCAGAAGTTCATTGGGTAGACAGTTACTATGAAATAGTATATGATTTATACCTAAATGGTAAATTTATTGCTACTGTAAGTGAAGATACAACAAGATATACTTTTAAAAATCTTCAAACGGGTACAGAGTATACAGCGGTTATAATAGCCAATAATGGTTATGGTGGTAAAACAAGACAGACAGTTAAATTTAGAACTACAGATAGCTTAGGGTGGTTACCTGTTGTATACCATATATTGTTTAATTAAAAAGGGTCTAGTAAACTTTAAGAGCCAAAAAGATATCTTAAAGTATAGCTACAGCGAACAAAAATAAGTATTCAAAAGGTACGCACATTGCAGAGCGTAAATTTAGGCATCTAATTAAGTGTTTTTTACTTGATTTGAATGCCTATGAAACTTCTCTAATAACAAGAGGTTTTAGTGGTAGCAGATGCTACCTTCTTTGGTAAACGTAGAGATAAGTTTGGTGTGCTTGTATTTAAAGATGTGTGGAGTGGAGACATACTTATATGGAAGTACATAGAGTCAGAAACCATTAAAGACTATATGTATCTAACAAATGAACTTAAAGATAAAGGATTTAGCGTTAGAGGCGTAGTGATAGATGGCAAGAGAGGCTTATTTAAGGCATTTGATGCATTTCCTGTACAAATGTGTCACTTCCACCAAAAAATGATTGTACAGCGATATATAACTAGACATCCAAAACTTGAAGCCTCTAAGGACTTGAAGAAAATAGTTTCAAGATTAACTTCTACTACAGAGATTAGGTTTATCAATTCACTTGATAATTGGTATGTGCAACATGAAGCATTTCTAAATGAAAAAAGCATTAACCCAACCACAGGTAAAGAATATTTTACACATAGAAAATTAGTAGCTTCATACAGAAGTTTGAGAAGAAATTTACCTTATCTCTTTACCTACAAGAACTACCCAGAATTAAAGATACCAAACACTACAAATTCACTGGATGGTGGTGTATTCTCTCAAGTTAAAAAACTCACAAAAATACACCAAGGAATTACTAAAAGTTTAAAGTCAAAATTGATTGATGATTATCTGGTTAGTTATAATGAAAAACTATAATTTAGCCTCACAGATTTTTCATTACGTCATATATTAAGACATACTTATTTCCATTTATTTTGTTACATAGTATAATATTGGAAATAAGTAAAGAAAGTGTAAATAGGTTATAAAGCCTTATATACTGAAGTATACATAATAATTATTTACATTATTAAGTTGTTATTGATTAAAATGGTATTTCATCTTCATTGATGTCAATTTCTGGAATACTTGACGTTGGTTGTGGTGCAGCTGCTGGAGCAGATGGTGCAGGTTGACTATAGCTATTTTGTTGAGCAGGTGCTTCGTAAGAAGACCCACCTTGTTGGCTATATCCATTTCCACCCATTGGTGCTGCTTCATCTTTACTTCCAAGCATTTGGAGGCTTTCCACAGTCACTGAGTGTTTGCTTCTTTTGCTTCCATCTTGTGCTGTCCACTGATCTAACTTCAATCTTCCATCTACTAAAACTTTGCTACCTTTACGTAAGTACTGGTTGGCAATCTCAGCAGTTCTACCAAAGAATGTGATATCAACGAAAAGAACTTCTTCTTTTTGTTCACCTGTTTGAGATTTAAATTTACGTGATGTTGCAATGGCAGTATTACCAATGGCAGCACCACTTTGTGTATATTTAATCTCAATATCTCTGGTTAAGTTTCCTGCTAAAATTATCTTGTTGTACATAAGGTTGCTCCTGTTAAGTGCTTTTAATTACGCTTCTGTTGACTCAGCTGCTGGAGCTGCTTCTTCTGCAACTGGTGCTTCTACTGCAACTGGTGATTCTACTACAGGCTCAGCTTTTTTGTTCGCTGCGTCTACAAGTTTGTTAAATTGAGTAAGCTCTTTGTTTTTAGTATATTTTACAGTTAAAAACTTGATAACATCTTCGTTGATTTTAAGATTTCTCTCAAGCTCATTGATAAGTGTACCTTCTGCTTTATAGAAAAGAACTGTGTAGTATCCTCTGTTGTTTTTTTCTACAGGATAAGCAAGTTTTCTCATACCCATATCATCAGTAGCAACAAGTTCCGCACCTTCTTTAGTGAGAATATCTTTGATCTTTGCAATCTGTGCTGCTGTCTCTTCGTCTGTTAGTGTAGCTTTAACTACAAACAGTGTTTC
>CAZXGY010000265.1:0-2638 GCA_964640455.1 uncultured Sulfurovum sp. | reverse complement strand
GACCTTCGGTACCGCAAACCGATGCTCTATCCAGCTGAGCTATGAGTGCACATTTAAAATGTAGTAGCGATATTTAGAGCGAAAGTATAACCAAAAAAACTTTACTTTTCAAGTAATCTCATCTCTCTGAACAATTTTAATGCTTTTGGGTTAGCTATAAACGTATGATTGTATGGATGTTCTAGTTCAATAGATTCAAATCCTTCTAGGGGAAAATGCTTTTTTAGCTCTTTCGCATGTGTACCAAAAAGTATCAATGTGATATTTTCATTCTCTAAACCTTTAAGTAATGTCTGCATAAAACTTCTCCATGCTTTGACATGTTTAGTTGAAGACTTTTTATCGGTAAAGACAAGTGCGGTATTTAAAAGTAATACACCATTTTTTTCAAAGTTTTTACGTAGTGCTTCTATGCTGTCTATCATTTGGCTTTTATCTACTTGTACAATGGCATCTTGTGAGGTATCTTCTATGTCTAAGTCTCCACTAGCAACCAATGCCATCTTCATAAAATTTCGTAATGAAGTTGCCCTATTAACTTCTTTGCTTAGTCCATTAGCAGAAAAGAGTGTTTTTACATGGGTGTCTATAAAGGCGTAGCCTCCTGCACTCTGCTTTCTTGGGTAAGGGTCTTGTCCAAAGAGAATATACTTTACCTCTTCTCTTGCTAAGGTTTTAAAAGCATTAAAATAGTTTTCTTTTGTAGGGAAGTAGTCTGTGTTACTTTCTAAAAAAGTTCTATACTCTTGACTTAATGATGCATAAGCTTCATCAAGCAAAGGTTGCCATGAAGTAAGTGCCACTAGTTTTTCTTTTTTAGCTTGTCAAACTTTATAATGAGCTCTATTTTAGAAAGAGGTATATTGAGCTTTTCTGAAACTGCTGCCTTACTCTCCCCTGCATTGATGAGTACCATGACATCATCTAACGATGAAAAGTTCTCTATCACATCAGATACAGCCACACGAGAAGCTTCATAGTTTGCGATAGTGACATCTTTTACTTCCATTATCGCTGTAAGTTTTTTGTTTTCTGCACTCAATTTAGAGTTTTTACTCATTAATCCAAATAATATTATCACTAACATTACCAGTAATCCTAAAACAATCATATCCATCATTTCCATCTATGCAACCTCCATAATGATTAGCAAAATAAACACAAAACCTAAGTACGCATTAACTGTAAAAAAAGCTTTGTCTATTTTGGTGAAATCTTTGTTAACTATATAATGTTCATATGTTAACATGATAGCAGAAAACAGTACTGCCATTTGTGCCCATAGTCCTAAACCTGCTTCTAGTACAAAAGCTACCCAAAATGCTACCGCTAAACTATGAAAAACTCTTGCTATCCATATCGTCTTTTGTGCACCAAACTTTGAGGGGATAGAGTGCAGATTATTGGCTTTGTCAAACTCCATGTCTTGTAAGGAGTAAAGTAAGTCAAATCCAGCTACCCAAAACATCACACCTATGGCAAGATAGAGTGACCATAAAGTTATCTCCCCAGAGACTGCTACCACACCCGCTATGGGAGCTAAACCTAAACTAACCCCTAGTATGAGATGTGCCAGTGCTGAAAAACGCTTAAAGAGGGAATATGCACCCAAGACAGCCAAGATAGGAAGTGATAATTTAAACGCTAAGGTATTGACAAAATAAGCTACCACTACAAACAGTAGTGCATTAATAATTATAAACCCTAACATTTGAGCATTTGAGACTCTCCCATCTACAGAAGGTCGTCCTTTTGTACGAGGGTTTAGTATATCTACATCTCTGTCTAGATAACGGTTTACGCCCATAGCAAAATTACGTGCAGTCACGGCTGCTAAAGCACCCAAGAAAAGTAGCTTCCATCCAAACCAACCAGAACCACTATCTAGATAAGAAGCCACTAGCATTGCAATGAAAATAAATGGCAATGAAAATACCGAGTGCTTAAACATCACCAGTTCAGAAAAATCGGCAAAGAGTTTTTTAAGTTTTTGCATCGACTTACCTAGGGATGAGGAATTTTGAGTTTAGAATTTAAGGACCAAGCGATCGTTGTGACTAAGATGGCAATAATATAACCACTAGTAACAATACCGTAAGCAGTCAGAAGATAAAGTATCCATAACAAAATAGCACCTAACGGTGTCGGTACACCCTCAAAGTACTTCTCTACTTCTCCTACATCAACCTTAAGATTAAACTCTACAAGTCTTCTTAGACCATTAATAATGTACCAAATAAATACCAGTCCCAAAACAAGTTCTTCCACACCTGAGATACCCATATATTGTTTGACTGCATAAAAAAGTAAAAATGCTGGCATTACCACAAAAGAGAGGAAGTCAGCAAAAGAGTCTAACTGTATACCAAACTCTGTTGAAAGGTTATATTTACGTGCTAGTTTGCCATCTACTATGTCACAAGCACCACCTATCCATGCCAGTATAATAGCTGTAAAGAAATCACCTTTTACGATGAAATAGATAGCCATCACACCCATGGTTATGTTTAAATAAGTTACGAGGTTTGCAATATTGAAGCGGTCATCTTTGTCAAATAAATTCATTTTTACCCTTATCTTTAGAAATAACATTTTACCTTTTTTGTTGTTATGCTATCATTACGCATGCATATCTTTC
>CAZXGY010000264.1:0-2651 GCA_964640455.1 uncultured Sulfurovum sp. | reverse complement strand
TCCAACGACCTACGAGGAGTAGAGAAGCACTATGCCAAGCTAGCAAAAGAGCTGCAAACCCTCAAAGCCAATGAGGCACTCTCTCACATAGTAGGACTACTAGATAAAGTAGAGACAGAGTTAGAGCCTCTAAGTACCTTTGGTAACCTAGAGAAGCACACTAAGTACCTTACACTCTCTAAAATGATAACAGAGAAGAACTACCTCATAGTAGCCCTTGCATATCTGTTTGAGTCGTTGCGTACGTACTGTGATAGTCGGTTTGTAGAGGTGACTAAAGACATTGAATATAAAGATGAGTTTACACGTAAGCAAGACATCATGAGTGCTATTACCAATGCAGACAGACATCATGGTAAGAACAATACACGTATATATAAAATACATAAAGGCTTTTATGTGCAAAATAAAAGTATGCTAGACAGAGTAGGCAAGATATACCTAGACATACGTAATCTACGCAACACACTAGCACATATTAATGAACACAAAGAGTTTAGTGATATCAAGCAGATGATCATAGGTTATAGCTTTAAGGTAGAGAATATTTATAAAGATGATGTGTTTAAGCATCTAAAAGTTTAAACGTAACAGTGTTACGTTTAAGTTTGGTATAATTTAGAAAAATTGGAGAAAAAAATATGCTAAATAGCAATGATATATTGGCACCCCTTGGGGCAAAAAGAGGAACATCAATTTGGGCAGTAGTTTTGCAAATTATGCTTATTTTTGGACTGGGGATGGTACCTGGTTTTTTTGAAAAACTAAATCAAGGCATATCTACATATAATCTAATAACGATATTTTTTATTTTAGTTCCAATTATTGTATATCTAATTACAAAAAATAGAGAACTGAAACTTTATAATGTTGATGCAAAGCAGAAGCCTATCGTTATCATGACTATACCTTCAAATTTTAGTCTATTAAAAAAATCTTTAGCTTTATCAGATAATGAAGCCAATAAAAAATATGAACTTCAAGAAGTATATTTTTTAAAGACTAAAGGATTTCCTAGCCAAGATATTGAAAAAGAAATAATTACTTTTTTAAAAGCATATAATATTAGAGTACATAATGTTGAATTAAAAAATATTGAAAACCCAAGAGAGGTTCAAGTTCAATTTGAAAATATTTTAGAAAAGGTTGATTCTCGAGATAACTGTGCCGTTAATATTACTTCTGGACAAAAAACAACATCCTTGTTTTTATATGAATTAGCAAGACAAAATGATATAGAAGTGCACTATATTTCATCAAAATATGATAAAGATAATAATCCAGTTGATGGTACAGAAAAACTGACTGCATTAGAGTATGAATATCTTAAAGATGAAAAATAGTTTTATAGTAGTTAAGTAAATTTTCCTTTTTTTAGATGTACGCACTTTTTAGTGGCTAGAAGTACCTATTTTAGGGCATGTTAAGAGAAAACATGGCACAATTAACTTTTACGAGAGGGGACATATACGCACTTTACGTAAAGCTCCTTTACATCGCATTGTCTCTACAATAAAATGTAATAAAGTATACAAATACGACTATCCTCGACTGCATCTAATGCGATAGGGGTTTAAAACCGTTTTTCATAACTAAATCGATATTTTTTATAATCAAATATCCTCGACTGTATCTAATGCGATAGGGGTTTAAAACAATCTACTCATTGAACCTGATCTATCTAAAATACATCCTCGACTGCATCTAATGCGATAGGGGTTTAAAACCAACACCCATTGTTTTCAAAGTACTTGTACTTGCTTATCCTCGACTGCATTTAATGCGATAGGGGTTTAAAACATCTGGATTATAACTAGGCTTTACCTTGAAGTCAATATCCTCGACTGCATCTAATGCGATAGGGGTTTAAAACTCTCCAATAGTGATTGTGTATGTGTAGAATAGTGAACCAAAAATCCTCGACTGCATCTAATACGATAGGGGTTTAATTTATTTATATAAAACGAACCTATACTTCACTTAAATATGCTATACTTTTTACACAAAAGGATATAGAATGTCAAAAATAATAAAGCTATACACTGTCTTTAGCCATACGTTAAGTTCAGAGCAATTTACTGATGCTCAAGAACGCTTTGGTGTGAGTGAAGTAGTGGTTTTTTCAGACACATTACTCAAAATATGGTCGAATATACCAGCAGATAAAGAAAGTATAAAACCATACCTCGTACCTTTATGGGAACATCTTAAAGATGTAACAAAAGATGATTATGTTTTAGTGCAAGGAGACTTTGGTGCTACATACATAGTAGTAGAGTGGGTTAAGTCTCAAGGTGCTACGGCTATATATGCTACCACAGAAAGAAATACTGTTGAGAAAATGCTAGATGGTAAAAGCATTAAGACTTCCGTTTTCTCGCATGTACGTTATAGAAGATATGGAGAATAAATGTCTGAAAATACTAAAAATAGCATGGAATCAATGGATGCTCAAGAACGCATACTCTATGTGGCAGAACGCTTAAGTGAAGAGGCATGTACTTCCAAGCAACTGTCGTTAGAGATATTTGGTACAGATGAGGCAAAAAAAGTACGTCTTATACAAAGTGATATAAAACTACTTAAAGAACGCTACCCAGGAAAGATATATGTTCCGAGTAAAGGACACAACAAATTTTTAAACCTACCAG
>CAZXGY010000263.1:0-2657 GCA_964640455.1 uncultured Sulfurovum sp. | reverse complement strand
AGAAACATCAAGTAGATGTACTTATCGTTGCAGGAGATATTTTTGATACAGGTACGCCTCCTAACTATGCATTAGAACTCTACTATCGGTTTTTAACACAACTTCTAGGTACACAATGTAAAACCATTGTTATCTTGGGTGGGAACCATGACTCTGTCTCTACACTTCAGACTTCTAGTCCACTTTTAAAAGAGCTAAACATTTATGTCGTAGCCAGTGGTGATGAAAATGAAGAGAGACTCATAAAATGCTACAAAGAAGACAAACTTCAAGCTGTCATCTGTGCAGTACCTTTTTTGCGTGATAGTGTGGTTCGAAAAAGCATCTCTGGTGAATCTTCAAAAGAGAAAGATAAATCTTTAGCTGAGGGGATAGAACAGTACTACAAAAATATCCATAAAGAAGCCCTAACTCTAGTAGGAGCAGAGGAAATCCCCATCATTGCTACAGGTCACCTTACTACTGTAGGAGGAAAAACCAGTGACTCAGAACGAGAACTATACATCGGCAATAGTCTCAATATCACGAGTGATTTTTTAGCAGAACTTTTTGACTATGTCGCATTAGGACACTTACACCATGCACAAAAAGTAAGTCATGAACATGTACGCTATTCTGGTTCACCTATACCATTAAGTTTTAGTGAAGCAGGAAATGAGAAGAGTGTATCACTCATCACTTTTTCAGAAAAGTTACTACATATAGAACTTCTGCCTATCCCTCTACATAGGATTTTACATAGGCTCAAAGGTGACCAAGAGCATCTTAAAACACAGCTCTCAAACATAGACGATAAAAGTGGGTGGATAGAAATAGAAGTACAAGGTGACAACACCTATGCGACACTGCAATCGGTACAAGCTTATGCAGATGAACTAGAACTTACTATCTTGGCAAAGAAACTTAGTCAAACAGAAGCTTCTGCCTATCAAGAAGATATGGACGTGGTCAATCTCAACGAAGTAAGTCCTTATGAGGTTTTTGAAAAACGACTAGCCTTAGATAATATTGAAGACCCAGAACTTACAAAGGCTCTACAAACACTCTTCCAATCTATAGAAACAGAGGTAACTACAGCATGAAAATACTAAGTCTAAAAGCTACTAATATCAACTCTCTAAAGGGTGACACACATATAGACTTTCCAAGCTTTTTGCGAGGTAATGCCCTTTTTGCTATTACTGGTGAAACAGGTGCAGGTAAGAGTACCCTTTTAGATGTCATAAGCTGTGCACTTTATGGACGAACTGCTCGACTAAAAAACCCAAATGAGTTGATGACACGTGGCACAGGGGAGGCTTTATGTGAAGTAGAATTTGAAGTCAAAGGAAAAACCTACCGTTCCTCTTGGAGTGTGCACCGATCACGTGGAAAATCTGATGGGAAATTTCAATCTGATAAAATGGAATTGGTTCTACTTACACCCAAAGAACACATACTAGAAACAGGTGTTAGCAAAGTGCCTAAAGAGATAGAAGCAATTACAGGATTAGACTTTGGACGTTTTTCACAATCTATGATGCTAGCTCAAGGAAGTTTTGATGCTTTCTTGAAAGCCAAAGAAAAAGACCGTTCTGCTCTCCTTGAAAAGATTACTGGTACAAAGATATATTCTCAAATCTCAGAACTTACTTATAAAAAATTTAAGGCACAAGAAGAGAGTGTAACGCTGCTTCATGCAGAGCTAAAAGGTGTTGAATATTTAGATGAAGAAGCACGAAAAGAACTTGAAGCGTCTTTTACATTACAAAATGAAGCACTAAATGAAGCAAAAGCATTAAAAGACAATGCCGATAGTCTGTACCTATGGAAAGAGAAGCTTATCTTGCTTGAAAAAGAGCTATCAGATACGACACAAGCCTATAATGCAGCAGCAAAACAAAAAAAAGAGAACAAACTCTCATTTACACAACTCATACTTGCCAATAAAGCTTTAGAGCTTAGTCCTCTACTAACTAAAAAGAATACCTCTTTACAAACGTTTATAGACAATAAAAATAAACTAGATACGCTCATAGAGGAGATAAAAAACCTTAAACTTGAACTTACATCACTTCAAGATAAGGTTAATGCATCGACAGATACACATAGTCAAGCTAAAAAATATTTTGAAACAGAGTCAAAAAAACTTCAAAATGCCAGAGAGATACAAACAAGACTAGATAGTAAACAAGAAGAGATAAACAAACTCAGAAAAAGTATAGAAGACCAAGAAAAGAAAAGAATTACTTTAAATACTCAAAATAGTACCTTAAAATTAGAATTAGAAAAATATGAAAACTCTATAATTAAAAGTAAAAAACTCTTAGATACACATCAAAAAGATGCTTCTCTTCTGGAGGATTTAGGCTCCATAAAACAATGTGTAAAGCAGTATCAAGATGAAAATAGTTTAACAGCCACACTACAAAATAATCTAAATCAAAAATCTGAGGAACTTAGTGGTAAAAATGGTCAAATAGCCCCACTTAAAGAGAAAGTACAGCAACTACTTACTAATAAAAATAGTACTACCAAAAATTATGAAACACTAAATGAGAATGTAAAAAACCTAGAAAAAGAAGAAACAACACTTCATACTAAAAGTGATACACTAAAAATGCTTAGTTGTCCAGTTTCACCACGTTATGGTTGCCTAGTTTTATAAATGGAAAAGT
>CAZXGY010000262.1:0-2666 GCA_964640455.1 uncultured Sulfurovum sp. | reverse complement strand
TATAGAATAAATATTTATTCTATGACTATTTTGACTTTTATTTAAAATAATAATATAATATTTTAATCATATTTAAAATAGTGGAGCTAAAATGACAGAATGTTTAATATGTAAGTATAATTTAACTATTAAAAGACTCTATTGTGAAGCATGTCAAACACACTTTGATGGAAAATTTTATTTTCCGCGTTTGGCTCGGATAACGATGGCAGAGCAACAACTCACGGAATCATTGATTGTGCATGGTGGTAATCTAAAGGAGATGGCAGAGTCTTTAGACATAAGCTATCCGACACTTAAAAAACGACTTTTAGAGCTTAGTAATGCGTTGCATAAGCAAAAACAAGAAGATAAACATAGTATAGAAAAGATACTCATAGCTATGGAAAAAGAAGTAATTACAGCTCAAGAGGGTATTAAATTAATACGGGAGATTAATGGTGAATTATAAAGGTAAAATAGAAGAGCTTAAGGCAAAAAAATTACTTGATGATAAGCAAGCCGAGAAGTTAAGTGGTGTACTCAGTGATGAGCCAATATTGGATGAGTTTTCCCAAGAAGCACCAAAAAGCTATACCATACAATGGATACTAGTGGTTATAGTTGTATTATTTGTAGGACTTGGAATTGTTTATAATGGATTGGTAAATAAGGAAGAGTCAATAAATGTGGCATGGTCTCAAGTCGAAAGCACGATGCAACGTAAACTTGACTTACTGCCCAACTTGGTAAAAGTGGTAAAAGCTTATGCCAAGCACGAAAAAGAGCTACTTACAGAGATAACCTCACTACGAGCCAATGCGCATAATAGCTTAGTCTCAAAAGATGCAGCTAAGCTAGCCTCACTTAACACGAAATTAAATGCATCAGTGATGAAACTTTTTGCTGTAGCAGAAAATTATCCTGATTTGAAGTCTTCTGAGCAGTTTTTACAACTTCAATCCCAAATAGAGGGAAGTGAAAACCGTATCAACATTACACGTATGCAGTTTAATGAAGCAGTAGGACTTTATAACAGTAGCATTAGAAAAATGCCACAACGTCTCATAGCTTCGTTAGGTGGTTTTGAAAAGCGTACATACTTTAAGGCAGAAAAGAAAGCACATAAAAAATTAGAGATAGGGTTCTAAGATGAGATATATATTTATAGGGTTAATGGTATTGTTTTTTATAGGATGTGAAGATAAAAAAGAAGTAATTCAAGAGCAAAATAATATTGAAAATATTATTATAGACAATGCATATGTGGTACTAGATAATGAAAAAGTTATGAAGCAATATAGAGACTTTAATCAACACTTGTTAGATAGTTTTGATATAGATTTTAGAACAATTACTACTACAAGTGATGAAGATATTGATCTTTTTTCAAATAGAGAATTTAACAGGTTACAAAAAGAGAGTAGAAGTAGTTCTGGTAAAGCAATCTTGATGGTGATTAATACTTTGCAAGATAAAGTAAAACTTGAAGTTTCTATGGCACTAGAGCCTGTCTATACGGATGCTTTTGTCTCATACATAGAGCGAAAAGGCTTTGTACCATATTTTCGTAATGATACCATAGTAGATGCCATTTATATGGCAGCAGAACTCATCTCAGACAGAGCATACGGCGCACAAGATGGTAAGGAGTTTATGTCACCAATGCAAAGCAAGTCCATGGGTGCAGGGGCTAAAACACAAGCGCATATAGGCAAAACGAATCATAGTGATAAAAAAGGAGCTAATGTTGTAGCTTCAGCTAGCGATACGCCTATGGATGTACTGAAGAAGTATCTCTCTTCAGTAAAGGCATACAATACTAATCCAAATTTGGATATCTTTACAGATACGACAAAAAAGTTTTTCTCAGGTCATACAGTGACAAAGATAAATCAAGACAACGAAATACTTTTTTTAACTCCATGCATGGGTGATAAAGAGACCAAATACGCAAGTGATGGCATACATGCAGTAGCGATGAATAATCCTGTAAAGCAACGTAAATGTAGCCCATACTTTTTCAAAAAAGAGCAAGATATATGGAAGTTAGACATTGCCACTATGGCTCAAATATTAGGTTTCAATACTACTATGCAGTGGAACTTTAATAAAAAAGAGCGTTTAAAAGGTGAAGCGATGTATTATGCTTTTGCGTTTGATGGGTATGGGTTAGATGTTCATGGGTATCCTCAAAAATACAAAAAGAATGCAGATTGGGGAAAATATCGTTGGAAGTACACTTGTGGTGGCTATTTTCACCCTGGAGATAGAAAAGAAGATACACGTTGTTGGATAAAATATGCCTTACCTGGAGGAGCAGCATATGTACGTCTTGGACTTGAAGGATATGATAAAATCTACGGATTTGGTGAGGGTGAAAATCGTAAAGAAAATGTGACGATTAAAGAGCTTATTGATTATCTCAATAGTGTACCAAGTGGAGAGGTAGCAACTGTTATCCTAGAGCACTACTATATGAACGGCAAAGAGACCTATAAATTTGATGATATTCTAAATCCAAATGTACGCATTGAGTATGAAGTGAGAAAGGGTGTGGCTCCGTAGAGTCATACCCTTTGGGTCAGCCCCCAACTATGAACTTTTTTATCTCAGTTACGGAGCCTTTAAAGTGCTCATTAAATTGAGATGAATTAAATGTCTTTTGTCTTTTTGCTAGACGAGCT
>CAZXGY010000261.1:0-2670 GCA_964640455.1 uncultured Sulfurovum sp. | reverse complement strand
GATAGCTTAAGGAGCCGTAATTGTGGGGATTATGGGCTTAACTTAATGGCGTTGGACCCCCCCCATTTAAGAAAACCTTAAAAACCAAAAATTATGTTCAAAATTATGTTACTACAAAGTGCTGCTTGACATTAGTATGTTACTATTGTATTATCTAAACTAAACATATGGAGATACACAATAATGGTTCAAAAAATTGATATAGATATAGAGAAAATATTTTCAGATATAGATGCTATTGAGGCAGATGATAATACAAGAGAACTTCTTGAAAATGGTATTCCTGCATATATAAAAGAGCCAAATATGCCACAAGGTACTATGATTAAACTTTATCCTGATGGCACAAAAGAAATAGTACATATTGATAATTTATTTCATGAAAGTGTACTCTCTGCATAATGGCAAAAAAACTTCTTATCTTTGCTGGACCCAATGGTTCAGGTAAATCAACACTTTATCGTAAACTATTAACTAAATATTCATCTTTAGCTAATCTACCTCTCATTAACCCAGATGATATTGCCAAAGAACTTTTTGGTACCTTTTTACCTGATGGCACAAAACAGAGTAATAATCAAATGTTCATAGCAGGTAAAAAAGCTTTAACCCAAAGAAAAAATTTTATAGAAAAAAATGAAAGCTTTGGATTTGAAACAACACTCTCAGGAAATAGTGAAAAACATACTATTAAAAAAGCTCTTGCTGTTGGATACGAACTCCATATTATCTATGTAGCCCTTGATGACCCTTTTTTAAATGTGCAACGAGTAAAAGCCAGAGTGCAGAATAAAGGTCATTTTGTAGAGCCTTCTACCATCATAAGACGTTATCATAAAAGTATGCAAAACCTTAATGAGGTTATTCCACTAGCAAAAAGTGTTTATCTATTTGACAATACCTTTTCAAAATTTAGGCTTATTGCTTCATTGCGTGAGTCAGGAGCAAGAAAAGAAAATAGTGTCATTGTAAAAGATGCTCTCCCTGTATGGTCAAGTAGTCCCATAACAACACTTATTGATAGAATGAAAAGATAATATACATATTTGACAGTACAAGGACAAGCATGTTACTAAAAACCACCCTGCTAAAATACACCCAATTTTACTCCATTTATCAGAAAGCAAAAAACAATGCTTCTAATGCAGATGGTATAGCTGATGCCTGTAAAGAATCTATACTCAATGACGCAAACATAGACAAATCACAAACCTTTTACTACTTGAAGCTTATGAAAAAAGATCGTACATGGCAGAGTGGGATATGCTTTTCTTATAGTGAAGTAGTAGCCTTAAAAACAAACTATAGCCACAGACGATACACTGTCAAAGGCTATCTGCTTGAACTAGATACTCCCATAGAAGCAGAAATAGTAGAGATAAGTCTGCAAGAGATTTTAGAAAATGAAGAATATTTAACTAGTTTTATACGGAGAATGTCCTACCTCGTGCCTTTTGATAAAGATGAGATACTCCAAATGCCTGAGGACTATAGCTTGGTGATGCTGTGGAACTTTGAGCACCATGGAGAGGCAGAGTTTCTTTTTTATGATGGAAGTGAATTCTTACACTCTACCCATAAAGATGCACGTATCCCATCAAGTATGCACTACGGATACAGTACTGTCATAGATGATGAGGGGAAGTACGGCATCATACATAACAAAACCATACTTCTTAGTGGAGAGCCTGACTTTGAGTGGACGTTACCTTGTGAGTACTACTATATAAACATAGAGGATGGTTTGGCAGAAGTGCAGAAAGAAAAACCAAAACAGAGTGATAACTTTAGAGACTACCTTTGTGATATAGTTGACCTAGAGACTAAAGCAGTGTATGCAAGTAATGTTCTATGCGGTTCTCTAAGGTACGATAATGACTTCATGACAGTGGATAAAGAAGGCTTACTGAGACTAATAAAGGTAGATACAGAAGCTAAGAAAATAGTGTCTGAAAGTCAAGCCTACACCTACATTATCAACCAAGGGGCTTTTGACCCAAGTCCTGTTCAGGATGTTACTACAAAACTATGGGGCTACATAGACAAAGCGTGTCGAGAGATTATCTCTCCTCAGTATGATGATGGGAAGTTTTTTAATCATGGATATACAGTTGTTCAAAAAGAGGGAAAAGATATTTCCATAGATGAAGAGGGAAATGTTATCATCCCTCCTTATTATCAGAACATAGAGCATTATCAAGATGCTTACTTCTTTGTTCAGAACGATGCGGGGGAATGGGCTGTTTTTGAAAAGAATGAGGTCTATGTAGACTTTATAGACATCTCTCAGATCAAGACCTTACCTAAACATCATAATTTCCCGTATGATGACTACTATGAAGTGACTTATGAGAATGTTCTTAAAATAGCTATAAAAGAGAAAAAGAAAGCACTTCAAGGTCAGAGGTATACTCTACCATTGAAAGAATATGTCCAACTCTTTGGTACATTGACTTCACATGGTCATTTGGAAGAAGCTGGACTTTGGTGGCATCCTGTAAAAGTAAAAAAGATACCTGAGCACTATGAGGATATCATCAAAAAAGAGGACTCTTATATCATAGGGTGGAGCTACCCTGCAAGTGCTAGTATATTTGACATGTCTGTAGAGTTACCTGTGATGTTTACTAAAGTAGATGGGAGTAGTCTAGGACTTGGGATTGTTTTGGA
>CAZXGY010000260.1:0-2684 GCA_964640455.1 uncultured Sulfurovum sp. | reverse complement strand
CTCAACTGATGCGATACGTAAATGCTCCAGAGTATGTTTATTATCATCTTTAAGTATATCACTCTCATAGATATTACTTGAAGGATTAATTACAAAATCAACCTTAACACCATCGATGATATAACGCTTCATGACTTCTGTAATATTTCCACCTTCATTAATTGCAGTGTCAATAATGCCTTGTCCAAACTCTAAAAGGATCACCTCATTAAAGCTCTCTAAAAAATCAAGATTAGGTAACTTATCTGAAAATGGAAAACAGATATCAAGGTCAAAACTTTCACGATGTGATAGATGATAGGCTAGAGCAGTACCACCTATGAGTATAGCTTTGTGTTCAGAGAAGAGAGGAATCTCTTTAAATTTATCAAGCAGTGCTTGAGTTTGTTGATTAATCATACAGAAGCCAGTGTATCGTTGGTATGGGTCATAACACTATGAATGAGTTTATCTGAGAGTTTATCTCTATGTTTCATAAGTGCAGCCAGTACAGTATCTTCTCCGAAAAATTCAATAAACTTTTTTACTACAAAGTCATTGTAAGCTCGTTTGAGAGTAGAAACGATGAATATATCGTTAGGTATTGCTTTTGAGAGATCATTATTCCAAAAGATTGCTCTTGGCATCCCTGCATCTATAAGTTGTTTGGCTGTCACCATTTTAGGAGAGGGTATACTTTGGAGAAGCACCATAGCATACGCAGGTACTTTACCAGACTTTTTCCATCCTGCCACAGTAAAGTAAGGTATTTGAGCATATTGTGAAAATGTTTTTTTATTGACACCTTTGGTATTTAACATGGATTCAAATAGTGAGTGATCTATTTTCATAAGCTCTCCTTACTTTCTATTAGTTGTCATTTTAACCAATTTTTAGTTATTTGTCAAAATGACAACTTGTAATATATTATTTTGAGTTTATAATGATCCTTTTAACCCTATCATACTCATAAATCTACCGCTACAGCTTTGTTCTTTTCTGTAAGAAAAAAAGTATTCTACTTCACAGGCTGTGCAAATATTAGACATTTCTATATGCTCTTCTTGTAATCCTGCTTGGAGTAATTGTATTTTATTTATCTGGGGTAAGTCTAACATATATTTATCTTGAACTTGTCTAAAGCCCTGTGGGGTATCAAAAAAGTGTTGTGCGACATCTTCTCCTACTTCATAACAACATGCTCCTATAGAGGGTGCGATAGCGGCTATGATATCTTCAGCCTTAGTGTTAAACGTCTCTTTCATCTTTGTAATGGTTTTACTTGCTATTTGTGCCTTCGTACCTTTCCATCCTGCATGAATAGCTGCAATAACATGGTTTTTTGTATCATAAAGCAATATAGGTACACAATCAGCTGTCAAAATAGTGAGCATAACATGAGGTCTATCGGTGATGAGTGCATCACACTCTTCTATGGCATCACTTAGGCTCTCCCAGCCTTTGGTTTTATCTTCAGTGACGATATGTATATTATCACTATGTGTTTGATTGGCTACTATAAAATGTAAAGGTTTTCTAGTCTGTAGTTCTTTGGCTACTAGGTCTCTATTTGAAATAATGGTTTTTTCATCTTCTCCTGTATGGAGTGCAAGACTAAAAGAGTAGGGCATATCGCTTGATTTGGTTGTCACAAGATGAAGTAGTTTAGATTGCTTTTGAAATGCCTTAAATTTATAAAAATCAAGCATGAAACTCCTTAGAGGCTTTTAGATATAATACCAAAATTCATAATAAAAAGAGAGGTGTTTTCATGGAATCATGGTTTGATGTAGATAGACGTATTTTTAAACACTTCTCTTATATTCTTATGTTTCAAGTTGTACCACTTTTTGTACTCTCTTCTTATCTTGTAAATGAAATCAATCCTCATCTTTTTCATAAACAGATGGTTTATTATTTTATCGCTTCTGTGGTTTTTATCGTCTCTTCTTTTATACCGTGGAGACAGATTATATGGTGGTTCGTACCACTGTTTTACTTGGGTAATCTTGGTTTGCTTATTGCTGTTGAGTTCATAGGTAAGACTATACTTGGTGCACAAAGATGGATAGAAATCCCTGGACTGGGCGTTACTATACAACCTTCAGAGTTTATTAAAGTATCGGTTATCATGATGCTTGGTTACCTCATAGGACGTACCCCACCACCTGAAAAAGGGTATGGTCTGTTTCACTTTATTAAACTTTCTATTGTTATTATTATTCCTTTTTTACTCATCGCTAAAGAACCAGATTTGGGTACGGCTTTGGTGTTACTCATTACGGGGTATGGTATTTTATTTGTTGTGGGGATAAACTGGAAAATTTGGGCAACTATAATTGTTATATTAGGACTCTCTGCACCACTACTTTATGGGCAGCTCAAACCGTATCAAAAGAAGCGTATCTCTGACTTTGTGGGTAAACCTAGTTACCATGTTAAGCAAGCACTTATTGCCATAGGTTCAGGTGGGTTAGAAGGAAAAGCAAAAGAAGATGCTACACAGACGCATCTAAAGTTTTTACCCGTCTCTTCAACAGACTTTATCTTTGCCTATTTAGGAGAAAGATTTGGTTTTAAAGGGATGATGGCAGTAATTGCACTCTATATACTGCTCATCTCTAATCTACTCTATATTTCTGCCAAATATGCCAATGATTATCTTATTAAGGCTTTTGCTTCTGGCTTGGCATTTCTCATTTTTG
>CAZXGY010000259.1:0-2687 GCA_964640455.1 uncultured Sulfurovum sp. | reverse complement strand
ACGATGATACAGTGCTTTGCTTAGGTTTTCAAACCCCCATATTTTCCATTAACTCGAGATTTATCATAAATTTATACTATTATTTTTTATAAGAAAAAACGATATTTAGCTAAAATTCTACTCTTCCACATCAGCAAGTGTTAACGCGAACAGTACATTCACAGCATTTTGCATTAACACTTTTTGTGCTTCTTGTAGCGTGATACCTGTGGTGATAATATCATCGACTAAAATAACATCTATATTCTTTTTACCTGTGTATTTAAAATGACGTGGATTAGCCAAACGAAACTGTAAATCTTTACCAGAATAGTTTACCCTATTTTGAGCCATAAGCACACTGTGTAGAGGTATAGAAGTTTTGGTTTTCATAGCATGTGTGAGCAGTGCTACATGGGCATAGCCACTTTTAACAACTTCATCTACACCTACTATGTAGACTACTCGATCATCTGACTCTATAAACTCTTCTATAAAAGGTTTCATCGTCATTTTGGCAAGTGCTTTGTAGATACGGTAGCCTTCTGGCTTGTGTTTAGTAAGTAAAAGTGTCTCTAAAACAGAATATTTATAAAAGCTAATCACATCAAGGGTCCCGATGGTACGTGTACCAATGTTTGTTCTAAAGAGTCGATTCACACAGACTTCACATAAGATGGATATACTTATTTTAGAACAGCTATAACATCGCAAAATTTAGCTCCTATTCTATTGAATATCAAGACTTTTTCGATATACTTATTTCCATTATTTTATACCGATTTATTAGGGGAATCACATCAAAAAATTAACACAAAATAGATTGATACTACTTGTTTCTGTCTTTTTTATACTCTTTTACAACTATACCTTTTTTAATAACATCCTCAAAGAGTATTCTACTATTTCTACCAATATAGGCTTCCTTATTTCACTTGCTGTACTACTTTTTGCTATTACTGCTTTTATCTTTACGCTCTTTGCTTCCAAGTGGACAACAAAACCCATACTCATCATTACCTTACTTATAAGTTCTATGACATCGTACTTTATGAATACCTATAATGTTGTTATAGATGATAGCATGATACGTAATATGATGCAAACTGACATGAAAGAGTCTATGGACTTACTCTCAGTAAAACAAGTGCTCTACTTTATATTTTTTGGTCTACTCCCTGCTTATGTTGTGTATAAGTCACGTATACACTACAGAAAATTCAAACCTGAACTCCTCTCTAAACTCAAGCATCTATTTGCCTTAGCTCTCCTCATGGGTCTTATAATATTTGTCTTTTTTAAGCACTATAGTTCTTTCGTAAGAGAGCACAAACCCTTACGCTATACAGCCAATCCAACCTACTGGATATACTCTGTAGGGAACTACATCAATACTACACTCACTTCTGGAGAACTAGTCATTACTCCCACAGGGACTGATGCTAAAGTAGTTAAAAAAGAAAAGACCCAACCTAAACTCGTGATACTTGTAGTAGGTGAAGCCACAAGAGCTGACCATTTCTCTCTTAATGGCTACAAAAAAGAGACAAACCCACAGCTCAAAAAAGAAGACATCATTAACTTTCCCAATGTCTACTCTTGTGGTACTTCTACTGCTGTTTCTGTGCCTTGTATGTTCTCCTATTATGATAAGTCTAGCTATAACTTTAAAAAAGGCCTGAAAAAAGAGAATATTCTTGATGTACTTAACCATACAAATAATATTTCTATATTATGGAGAGATAATAATTCTAACTCAAAAGGTGTAGCACTAAGAATACCTTATCAAAACTACAAAAGTAATCAATCTAATACCATATGTATAGAAGATGAATGTCGAGATGAAGGTATGCTTGTTGGATTAAATACCTATATAGTTGAGCAAAGAGGTAAAGATATACTCATTGTCCTTCACCAAATGGGTAACCATGGTCCTGCCTACTATAAACGCTATCCTAAAGCCTTTGAAAAATTCACACCCGTATGCGAGACCAACCAACTAGAAGCGTGTACACAAGAGGAGATAAACAATGCCTATGACAATGCCATACTCTACACAGATGACTTTTTAGTCAAAACCATTGACCTTTTAAAACAGTATGACAAAACACACCAAACTGCAATGATATATATGAGTGATCATGGTGAAAGCTTGGGAGAAAACAATATCTATCTACATGGCTTACCCTACTTCATGGCACCAGATGCACAGATACACATCCCTGCACTTGTTTGGGCAAATGACTCACTGAAAAACTCTTTTGATTTAACACAGATAGATGCAACAAAAAAAGTCACACATGATAACCTTTTTCATTCATTACTTGGTCTCTTTGAAGTACAGACAGAAGTCTATCAACCAAAGTTAGATATTTTTAACTCTAAATAATTTGAGTTAAAGCCTCCACTGCACCCATAGGAAGCTCTATCTCTGCAGCAAAGCTCTCACGTGGGTTGATGCGTATGAGTGGTACATCAAACCTTTTTGCTATCTGTTCAGAGATATTTCGTACCGTAGGCACTGCTGTTCCTGCTCCCATTTCTACTATGGCAAGCTTGGCTCCCTCACGTTCTAGTCTGTCCATCCATGCTGTAAGTTTGTCACGTTGTGCATTGGTACGAGAGTACTCCCAACCAAAGTCTCCAAACATGAGACTTAATGGTAAAAACGGGGGTCTAAAAACCTCTTCAAAGTACGGTACAATGGG
>CAZXGY010000258.1:0-2688 GCA_964640455.1 uncultured Sulfurovum sp. | reverse complement strand
ATAGGCTCAGAAGTCAAAGTAGAGAAGTTTCGTTATGTTGAAAAAATAAAAGCAGGTAAAAAAGAGTTACTACAAGTAAGTTCTAAAATCACAGCTAAGTTGCCTACGTATTGGCAAAACAATATAGGTACTCTACTCTCACAACTCCTCCCTGCTGGTTCTATTACGGGGACACCTAAAAAGAGTACGGTGAACATCATCAACGAAGTAGAAAACTTTGAGCGTGACTTTTACACAGGCGTCTTTGGAGTCTTTGATGGTAAGGCACTACGCTCAGGGGTGATGATACGCTTTATAGAAAAAGAGAATGAAAAACTCTACTATAAAAGTGGTGGAGGCATCACCATTGATTCGGACGCAAAAAGTGAATATGAAGAGCTTATAGATAAAATTTATTTGCCTTTTTAGTTAAAAAAGTGTAAACTATTTATACATTTTTATAAAGGGAAATCATGTCTAAATTTTTTACCACACTTACTTTTACCTTTTTCTTACTCTTTCAAACAACAGCACTAGCAGAAGAAGCAGAGATACAAGAACAAACTATGCTAGAAGATGTACCTGAAGATATGTCTATGGATACGGTAGTTCCAGAAACAGATGTACCTGAAGCCAAAGAGCCTACGGAAATACAAGAGCAAGAACCTACAGAAAACTCTGAAAACGTATCAGAGGAAGAAACTGAAGCAGTTTCAGAAGCACAAAGAGAAGCACACGCAGCAGAAGAAGCTGAACTACGTGAAGCAGGTGTAGGTGAAGAACCAGAAGCAGAGTAATCTTTTTATTATTTTAGACAACCTCTACTAGGTCTATGTCGCCATATATATTTTTTATCCTCTTTTACTTTGGAGAAATAGAGTTTACCTCCCTTTCTCCAAGGGTCAATAATAATGCCTTCTTCTATAGGCATTCCTTTTGCAACAATTACCAAACTATTATGTTCACTCCAATACTCACCTATATTTGCACCCACCAAATGAAACTCAAATGATGGGTAATTCTGTGTAGTAAAATAGCTATAAAGAGCATCAGACCAATGGTAGCAAAGCCCTTTTTCTCTTACCCCAATAGTCACTAAAAAGTTATGATATTGAGGAGGAGATGTCATTTCAAACTCTTTTGTAAGTTTTGCTGTCTTAGCAAAAACATCATGAGAAAGCTGCATTGTTTCGCTAGAGGTAATATGAGAGTTTAGTGTATGTAAAAGTGTAGAGAGTTTAACGACATTGTCTTCTTCTACTGTAGGTGTATGACTTACACACCCTACAAAGAAAAAAGTAACTGTAACAAGTTTAAAAAAGTGTCTGAGCATACTGACTAGGCAGATAGTAAGCGATAGCCACCGTAACTAAAAGCATAATAGAACTATAAAGTACTATTAACTTAGGACTTTTAGAGAGCATAAACCCACCTATAAACCCAACAATAAGTCCACCTATATGTGCTGAAACGTCGACAGACTCTATAGAAAACCCTATCACAAGGTTAATACCTATAATGATGGCAAAGTCTTTCATAAAGGCTTTGCTATGTGTTGCTATCTTATCTCTATACGCTAAGAAAAATCCAGCAAGTGCTCCAAACACACCAAAGATAGCACCTGAAGCTCCTACTCCCACACTTGCAGGATGTACATATAAAGAGACAAGCCCACCTATGAGTCCAGAGAAGATATAGATACTTATATAAGACTTCGTATCAAAGTACATTTCTGCACCACGCCCTATGAGATAGAGAGAAAACATATTCATAAGCAGATGTGTCATACCTCCATGCAAAAACATAGCCGTACCAAGTCTCCACCATTCCTCTCGTAATACAGTCAAAGGACCATACAGAGCACCCAATTCAACAAGTACTTGTATATCCATATCAACGATACTTTGGCTATAAAATGCTGAGATAAGATAGACTATTACATTGAGTACAATAATCGTATAGGTAAGTTTGTAACGCAAAATATCATTAAGCATAGTTATTTAACAAATTGCCTCAGCAAATATTACACCATCTACTCCACCACGTGCAATTTTCGATATCTCTTTTTCACTATGAATGAGTACCAAAATTCTTGCATCGAAAAGATACTCTTGTGCAATAGGTTGTATCATCAAGGCATCATCTTCTTCACAGATGATAAACTTTGCTCCTAATGCATTTGAGAAAAGTGCATCATCTAAGGTATTGACAACCACTGCAAAAGCTATATTATTATCTTGACAATGTGCAGCAAACTTATGCGAGTCCACTAACGGTTCAAGCAAAATAATCTGCTCTGCTGAAGATTTTTTAATATCTTCTATAGAAAATACTTTACAAAAACGACTACTTTTTATCCATGGATGTCCAACAATTATCATAATAATATCCTTCGTTAAGTTATGGTGTACACTCTTTAGAACAGTAATACCGTCCTGAAACAATAATGCTCTCTTTTACTGTCACATAGGTACTGCATTTTTCACACTCTACAAGTGTGTCTTCTTCTAGTTTTTTCTCATGTGGACTTTTACCAATACTTGGAAGTTTCCCTCCAAAAAATTTATAAATCAGTACCCCAGCTATAGCAAAAATAAGTAATTTTAAAATCATTCTTTAACTCTTTATATATAAGTAATTACGTTGGTTTTTTTGTACTATATCATAATCTAACTGATGTTGTACATCTTCGATTTCATCAAAAACACG
>CAZXGY010000257.1:0-2688 GCA_964640455.1 uncultured Sulfurovum sp. | reverse complement strand
AATAACCGTGATTCAGCTGGACGTCGTTTAGGCGTTAAAAAATTTGGTGGGGAAGCAGTAATTCCTGGTAACATCATCATTAGACAAAGAGGAACAAAAGTTCACCCAGGTAATGGTGTAGGAATGGGTAAAGACCATACTATATTTGCACTTGTTGAAGGTGTTGTAAAGTTCGATAACAGAACTTCACGTCAGAAAAAAGTTTCTGTAGTACCTGCATAGTCTTAGTACAAATTAAATCCGAAGCTTTTCGGATTTAATTTATCAAATCTCCATTTTCATTTATTCTCAATAACACCCTACAACGATTACGTCCTAAAAACCAACCATTATAATAATTACCATCACTATTAAATAGTTTATGTGATTTTTTATAAATGCCTTTTGCTGTAGTACAACCATCTGCAATACCTTGTTGATAATTAGGTGGGAAGTGTTTACCAAAGTAGATACCACTATGATAAAAACCACCTTGAGAAGTAGCTACTTTAGAAGAACCACAGTTCTGTAAAGTAAAAAGTGTGGTTCCCAATATAAGTAATGAGGATGTACTTCTTTTTAGCATATAAGCCCTTTTCTATATTATAGAAAAGTATAGCAATAATTCCCTCCAATTTAGATATAATCACATAATTAATTTACTATTGGCTTTTTGACAATAGTTTTCATAGAAGTAAAGGTATATATAGATGTTTGTAGATAGCGTAGAACTTAAGATAACGTCGGGTAAAGGTGGAGCTGGTTCCATCTCTTTTTGGACAGAGAAATTTGTGGCAAATGGTGGTCCTGATGGTGGTGATGGTGGACGTGGTGGTTCTGTATTTTTTAAAGTAGATAACAATACAGATACACTTTCTGGTCTTCGTGGACGTGTACATATGAAAGCAGAAAGTGGTCAACCCGGAACTGGTAGTAAATGTTATGGTCGTAAAGGTCAAGATATGATTATTACTGTGCCTCCAGGGACTACTGTGGTAGACATGGAGACAGGTGAAGAGCTTATGGACTTACTAAATGAAGGGGATGTGATTCTCTTTTTGGAAGGTGGAAAAGGGGGACTTGGAAACATGCACTTCAAGTCATCCTCTAACCAAAGACCAACCTATGCACAACCGGGACTCCCAGGGATTACTAAACAAATTAGACTTGAGATGAAACTCATCGCAGATGTAGGGCTAGTAGGGTATCCAAATGTAGGTAAGTCTACACTCATAGCAACACTTTCAAATGCAAGACCACAAGTAGCCAATTATGAGTTTACAACACTTACACCAAAACTAGGTGTGGTACACATGGGTGATTATGAATCATATATGATGGCAGATATCCCTGGTATTATTGAAGGTGCGAGTGATGGTAGAGGGCTTGGATTAGAGTTCTTAAAACATATTGAACGTACTAAAACGCTACTGCTTATGATAGATGCTGCAAACTACAGAGAGATGAAGTATCAGTATGAGACACTGCTTGTTGAACTCACGCGTTACTCTGAAACTTTGGCAACACGTAAACATGCTATTGCTATTACAAAGATAGATTCTCTTTCTGTAGATGAAGTCAATGCTTTAACAGAGACATTTTTAGCTGATATTGAACTTGAAGCCAATGCAACGCTAGATCGATATAAGGCAAAAGAAGAGTATATCTCTTATGGTTTTGAAAAAGATTTTGGGGTGAAGCTTCCTGAGAAAAAACCACTTTTTGTACTTCCTATCTCATCGGTTGCACACATCAATACTGAACCATTACGTTATGCCTTAGGTGACTTTATTAAAAGTGTTAAAGAAGAAAACGAGGAATAGGAATGAGTATACAGCGTATTGTCATCAAAGTAGGTTCTCATGTTTTAACCCAAGATGGTGCTATTGCTAAAGTACGTATGATGGCACTTGTGCAACTCATCGCTGAGCTTAAAGCACATAAATATGAAGTAATACTTGTAAGTTCCGGTGCTGTAGCAGCTGGGTTTACACTACTTCCTTTAGATAGAGGTAATGTAGCCAATAAACAAGCTCTTGCTGCCATTGGTCAACCTCTTTTACTTAAAATGTATCAAGAGAAGTTTGCGAAGTTTGGATTACTTTGTTCTCAAGTACTTTTTTCTGCAGATGTATTTGATTCTCCTAAACATATTAAACATGCAAAAGTTGCTATAGATACACTTTTGGAAAATAGTGTTGTCCCTATCATCAATGAAAATGACACAGTAAGTATTGAAGAACTTGTATTTGGAGATAATGATAGACTCTCAGCTCACGTTGCACACCATTTTGATGCACAAATGCTGATTATCCTCTCTGATATAGATGCCTTTTACGATAAAGACCCAAACAGATATGATGATGCTAAACGTCGTGCGGTAGTTTCTAAAATATCTAAAGATGAATTAGCAGCAGAACATACCCCTAACAATGAATTTGCAACAGGTGGTATTGTAACTAAACTACAATCAGCTGACTATCTCATGAAACATAATAAAGAGATGTTTCTTGCCTCTGGTTTTGACCTTACTGATGTAAAGTCACTGCTGGTAGAGGGTAAACATATGGGTGGAACACTTTTTAAGAGATAAATCCACCTCACAACATATCCACAATTTCTCTCTATACTACTTTGACTATTATATATAATTCAAGAGCTAAAGCGGGAATTCGTGTGGCTATTTAACCCTATTTTCTAAGAAATAGA
>CAZXGY010000256.1:0-2697 GCA_964640455.1 uncultured Sulfurovum sp. | reverse complement strand
TATTTTATTAGAATTTCTAAACTTTAAAGCCCATACTCTTAGCACCTTCAAAACTCGAACCTAACTCTTTTTCTATCTCTTCTAAAAAGTCTTGGTTTGAAAAGACGGACTCATCTCGTACAGCTACTTTATAGGCAGTGTTTTTGATAATGAGGTTTATTTGTCCACCAGTGAGTTCATGTCGTGCAAGCTCTGTCATATCAAAACCTTCTTCGTAGTCTGCATTTTCTGGAAGCATAAACTGCCACAGGCGTAAACGCTGTTTTTTTCCTGGCTTTTTAAACTCTATTTTGTAGTTAAAACGACGTGAAAATGCTTTGTCTATATTGCCTAGTAAGTTAGTCGTAGCGATGAGAATACCCTCAAACTTTTCTATCTGCTCAAGGAAGATGTTTTGCATTTGGTTGTGCATTTTATCTGCAGAACTTCCTGCACCTTCTGAACGTGAAGATAAAAATTGATCTGCTTCATTGAGTAGTAAGATAGGATCAACCTTAGCTTTTTTACTAAGCTCTTTAAAGTCATCAAATATCTTACGTACATTTTTTTCACTCTCACCCACATACATTGACAATATCTTTGAACAGTCAAATGACAAGATGGGACGTTTAAGTGTTTTAGCTAGACTCATCGCTGTCATAGTCTTACCAGTACCTGCTGCACCATAGAAGATGATACGTGCATCAATACCTTTACGTTTGTCTTTAATACCCCACTCACGTAGTTTTTTAAACACCTCTTTGTCAACTTGTTTGACAACATTGTTAAGTGTCTCTCTAGTCTTAGGGTGAAGTACCACATCATCTAGTGTAGTCGTAGGTTTAAGGTACTCAAAAAGCTCTTGTTCATCGACAAGCTCATTAAGTTTGAGCTTTGCTACTTTTTTCTTTTTCTTAGGATGAATAATACGTTGCATTACCTCTTCTTGCAAGTAAAAAGAACGGCTCACCCCTCCAAACATGTTCAGTATCTCTTCATAGTCTATAATGTCTTCTGTGATAAGCCTCGCACCATCTTCTAGTAAGGCACGGTTTTTTATCTTCTCGTACTCATCAAAAGAGATGAGTTCGATAAGCGTATTCATATCTCTAAACTGCCCTTCTCCACCTGAGTACTCTTCTTTAAGCAGTGCCAAAAAGATACGTTTTTCTTTCTCATCTAACTCTTTTTCTTTAAAAAACTCTTCCACTACGATGGGACTTTCTGTCATCTTTACACGTTCTTCTATTCGTGCAGTAAGCAGTGTCAACTTGTTTTTAAGCCGTCCGATACTTAGAGAGTTGTCTGCAAAACCTTGTTTAAAGGTAGAAATTTTATGTAAAAGTGCCACCATATCAAACTGGTCTTGCAGGTACTCTAGGTGGTCAGTATAAGGTTTGACTTCGGGTAAGAAAATTTCAAGAGAACCCTCTTCTAGTAAACGAAGTAAAGAGATACTCGGAGTCACCGATGTACTAAGTAACTCTAGTTTTGATGTTTCATGTGCTTTGACTTGTCCAAAACTCACTTGTATCATCCACCCTAAATCAAGGAGGTTTTTTACAAGCCCTAATTTTTTTAAGTATACGTACCCCTCAGTAGAAAAGTTATCTTGCAGTATTTCTAAAACAGAGACTTCCTCAAGCCCAGAAACATATCGTTTACAGATATACTGCACCAACTGTGCTTCTTCTTTTGTACATTTAAGGTGCTCAAAAATAGACGTTTTACTCACATCTTTCGTTTCAATAAAGTCAATAAGGTGTTTCAATGGTATTCCTAATAATGGTTAATAGTTTGAGTATAACAAAGATTTGGTTTGAGAAGAGGTTACAAACCTAGTTTTGTTTTATCATGTGCGTAGTTATGTACGAGTGTTTGGATGAGATTTTGATATCCAATCCCCATCTCTTTTGCCTTAGCTTTAATAATGGCTAAATCATTCACTGCAAAGCGTATAGTCGTTTGTCGTTTCTCTGTCAAAGATTTGGTATACGCTGCACTTTGTGCATACGCATCTAAAGCATCTTTATCTAAAGTATCATCTACCCATTCACCATTGGCTATCTCTTCAAGAAGGGCTAACTCTTCATTGTTATATACAAATTTATTTTTTTTCATTTTTAGCTCCTTTAAACTCTTTGATTAATTTTCTACTAGGTATAATCGTTTTTAAAAATATCTCTTCATCATTTTCTACAAATGGTACATAACAAATATACCCACCCAGTTCTAAAACAAAAATAAATTGATGAGGGTATTTTTGTTTATCAGGGTGAGAACGTCTTGCCAATACCTCATGAGCTTCCAACTTCTCTAACACCATCTCAAAACTTAATTTTCTTTGCATAATGAGAAGTTGATTCTTCTCTTCATTCCAGTGTATGGGTTTCATGTGTATATTCCTTGGCTATGACAAAGTATATCATTTTGTAGATGTCTTGTCAATACATTTATTTTTCTTTCAAAAGTGAAATAAGCCTCTGCTATGGCTTACTCTATCACCTCTTCAAACAAACACTTCCTTTTTATCTACTGCTTTTAACATCTTAGATTTATGGGTGTCTTCTATATTTTGAGCATAAGAGGTAATGGCATCTCGTATGACATCACTCTTTTTTTTATGAAGTTTAGACGAAAGTCCATCTAACTTCTCTGCAAGAGAGTCATCAAGTCTAACTGTAGCTGTCATAGGTAATCCTTTTGTATTTTATAATA
>CAZXGY010000255.1:0-2705 GCA_964640455.1 uncultured Sulfurovum sp. | reverse complement strand
TAGCCATCGCATCATCAGGGATTTCTAATAACCCTGACTGGAAGATGTCTTCTTTATCTGTGGTGCTTCCTCTATAGAGTACCGTAGGGTTAATAGCATCAGCGTCCATTGCCTTGATAATCTCTACTTTTGCTCCTGCTATAGGACCATTTTCAATCCTTTTTTTCAAACCAGTAACAATATAATTACACGGTACACATCCACAAGTACTCTTTTTTTCTTCTTCACTACAAGCGTTATAGGTACGTCCACCACCGCCACCACCAGTATATACTCTTGGTCTAGGTCTTTTACAATAGTAAGAACCTTTTGCATGCGGGTAAGGTGCTTTTCTCCACTCTACACTATAAGGTGAAGGACAATACAAACACTGAAAACTCCCTGTATCATTGTTATACGGTCTATGCCAACCTGGAACTTTTGTTATAGCAGGACATATCCACTCAGGTTGAATCTCTTCATACACATTGACCTTTGCAAAATCCCCTATGTCAAGACTTGCGAAGCTCTCTACAGGCCAGACATTAAAGTAATCTCCTTTTGTAGTCTCTAGTAATGCTCTTACTTCTATGGGGTCTTCTGCTAACATCTCTTCTGTTACTGTGCTATCTGGTAATTGTTCACCATTGGCATTAAAGACATAGTAGTCTCCTGGCTTAATGTCATAAAGACTAGGAATAACCAAATGCTCTTTCCCTGCTCCTTCTACATCTTTGATGTCATAGACTACTGCATCATTACCTGTCATAGTCAAGTCCATATCTACATCACACTGATACGTCCAACTCAGTGTCATCTTCATAGCACCTGCTTGTCCTGTGAGGTTTGGAACATTTATACCTCTCATCTCACCCAAACGTATTTGGTCTACATTTTTCAATATATAACATAAATCACTATTCTTTTCATCTATCTTCTCTATACTTGCTCCACCGAAACTTGCTTTAACATATTGTTCTTTGCCATCTAAAGTAAGAGGGTAGATGATACCTGTTCCTCCACCTATACTAGTAAAATCTTTTACTTTTTTGCCATCCATTAAAATATTAGCTTCGTCATCAAATTTATGTGTGACTGTCACGTGTTTATCTTTACAAATACACCCTTGTTCTTCTGTGTTCCATTGGGTTTCTCTTTGTGTTAATGACTCTAGTTGATATCGGATAGCTGGTATAATTTTTGAGAAAGGGTCTTTTTGTTGTAAATAATATTCAACAAATAAATGATTATCCACTATAGAAGAACACTCTTCTTTACTTTTCTCATAATCTAAATGTATGATTGCATCAAGACATGCAGCGGTTTTTCTATTTTCTAAATCAGGGTTTGCATTCCCGGGCATACTTCCAGGAATTGGATTAATAATTAAATCCCCACGATTAGTAATATACTTCCCTTCTGGAGTATGTATACTACTTGCAGGCGACCCTACTTGAACATTGGTAAAATATTTTTCATACCCTTTATAATAGTCAGATGTGCTAAGACTATCATAAATACGATTTGCAAAAAGATTTCCTTGGGAATGAGAAACTAAAAGTACACGATGTGACCACTGAAAACTTTCAATATAATAATTAGTTAACATTTTGTCTACATTCGCTTGTTCTGTTTCTGCATTATAAGGAAGTTTTGCCATTAATGCAGCTGTAGCAAGAGCAGATACATAACCATTCCCTTTTGTTACTACTAACATTAACGCAAAAAATTCTAAGTTATTAACTTGTCCTGCTGCCTTAAGTTGATAATATGTTTCAAGGACATCTTCTACATAACCTTTTCCCCAATTGTAAGAAAGCAGTACCTTTCCATATTTTTCACTTAACAAAGTATTATTTCCAATAATATATTTCTTTATTTTTCTATCCAGTGCTTTACTTCCCTCTTCAGCTCCTTCTGGATCGTTCCAAACACCATTTCCGAAATAAATATCTGTTTTGCCTTCATCTACTGTTGTAGGAAATTTTGTAGGGTCAAATTCTGCATATAGAAAAGAAGCAAAAATAATTAATATGATTATAAATTTTCTCATTATTATTCTCCTAAAGTATCTATATTTGTTTGACAATTTTTAATAGATTCTTTTCTTCCTCTAAAAATGTGTCCACTACATGCTTCATTAAATTTAAACTTCCTTAGTATTCTTTCTTTAGTATTTAATTTCATGTCTTTTAATGTAATGTCATTAAATACTTTATTTTTTGTTTCCCATATTGTTATTTGTTTATCTAATTCATAAGCTTGATCAAAATCACTACTAGCAAGTTCTATAATTTTATCATTTAGTATTTTATTTTTCTTATCAAACCAATAATACTGACAATCAATAGCATCATCTAAATACTTTTTACTCTCTATAGTTGGGGTTTCAAGTATTTTTTGTGTAGCCCATGCATCTTGCATCGCCAACGCAATTTTAGTTTTAGGATATTCAGGGTCTTTACCAAACCTTTCATAAATATACCTCTCCACATCATCCCTCACCCCATTATCATTCACATCTATACCAAGCAATGTAGCGTTGTTCACAGCAGGGTCTGGCTCAGGTGGAAGCACATGTCCATTGACTACCCATGTGATGGTTAGGTTAAGGCTGTTTGAATTCACACCACCCACAGTAGCCTGCACTGTAACATTACCATCTTTTTTGGCTGTAAGCACAGAGCCATTCATCTCTGCACTATCGTTTGGGGTGATGGTGTAGG
>CAZXGY010000254.1:0-2729 GCA_964640455.1 uncultured Sulfurovum sp. | reverse complement strand
CGATTGAAAAACCTATTATCCAAGGTGGTATGGGTGTAGGTATCTCTTGGGATCAACTTGCTGGAAATGTAAGTTTGGAGGGTGGACTTGGTGTTATCTCTGCAGTGGGTACTGGAGTATACAAGAATAGAGCTTATGTAGAAAAAACAGTAGGTAAAGAAGAACGTCCTTTAGAGGCTATTAATTTTTACTCTTATCCTGCGTTACAAAAGATTTTTGATAATGCCAGAGAAATTTGTGGTGATGCACCACTTGCAGCCAATATTTTATATGCTCAGAGTGAATATGATCGTGTTGTTGCAGATGCTTGTAAAGCAGGCGCAGATATTATTATCACCGGTGCAGGACTTCCCCTTACTATGCCAGAAGCAGCGAAAGCGTATCCTGATGTAGCACTTGTACCTATTGTTTCTACGGCTAAAGCACTGCGTATTTTATGTCGTCGTTGGAAAAAAACGCACAATAGACTTCCTGATGCAGTCATTGTAGAAGGACCTTTGTCTGGTGGACATCAAGGATTTAAGTATGATGAGTGTTTCTTAGAAGAGAATCAACTTGAAAATATTTTAGGTCCAGTGATAGAAGAGGCAAAGAACTGGGGTTCTATGCCAGTGATTGCTGCGGGTGGAATATGGGATCATGACGATATTGTTAAAATGATGGAAATCGGTGCAGATGCTGTACAGATGGGAACACGTTTTATTGGTACTGTAGAGTGTGATGCAAGTCAAGTGATGAAAGATATTATTATTGGAGCAGGCGAAGATGATATAAAACTCTTTAAATCACCAGTAGGATATCCAGCACGTGGTGTCAAGACACAACTCCATGATGACATTGAAAAAGGAACTGCCCCTAAAGTGGCATGTATCTCTAACTGTGTTGCTCCATGTAACCGCGGTGAAGAAGCGAAAGTTGTTGGGTATTGTATAGCAGATAGACTCTCTGATGCTTATGATGGTATTGCAGAGTCTGGGCTTTTCTTTACGGGCTCAAATGGATATCGTTTGCAAGAGATTATTACAGTAAAAGAACTCATGAATAAACTCATGAACGGAGAAGAAAACTAAAAACATGCCAAATTTTAGCAGAGTTTTTATCTTAGTCGTATTACTCAATACACTTCTCTTTTCTGGATTTAATGCACTTAATAAAGCAGTAGTAAAAAAAGGTGAACTTAACCTTTTTTTCTCTAAACCTTTCTCCAAAAAAAATATACATCATTTTACGCTTAATAACCCTCATCGAGAGATATACGATTTAAAAGGTGTACGTTTAGCACATAAACGTGTACCTCTCGGACTAGGCTCAAATGTCCGTATGGCACAAAATAAATCAGATACCGTACGTATAGTAATCACTGCACCTAAGGGTTATAAAGTTTTAGGTTATCAACCTATGTTGTCTCAAAAAGAGTACTGTATAACCTTACCTAAGAGTAAGGGTAAAAAATATACGCATACTCCTAAGAAAAAAGCACCTGCCAAACGTCAAAGAACCAATATCCATAAACATGAGCTTATTGTTATAGATGCAGGTCATGGGGGACATGATACTGGTGCAATAGGTGGTGGAAAACGTGAAAAAGACTTGGTACTTCAAATAGCTAAAAGACTTGAAAAACAACTCAAAAAACGTGGACACCCTGTCTATATGACACGTAAAAGAGATAGATTCCTAAAGCTTTCTCAACGTACTAAGATAGCAGATAAGAAAAAAGCAGTGGTGTTTATCTCTATACATGCTAACTCAGTACCTAAGAGTAAACGTAATCGTATACATGGTATAGAGACATTTTTCTTACAGAATACAAGAGATTCAAAGTCACAACGTATTGCGGCAAGAGAGAATAAATCTGTACTTAAAGGTACAAATAAATTAAGTCGTAATGTTATTATAGATTCTGTACTCTCAGGTCCAAAAATAGTACAATCAAATAAGCTTGCCATTGATGTACAAAGACGTATCATTACAAATTTACGTAGTCAATATAGTGGTATAAAAGATGGTGGTATTAGACATGCACCCTTTTGGGTACTTGTGGGGGCTAGTCGACCTTCCATACTTGTAGAAGTAGGGTATATTTCTCATCCACGTGAACGGAAAAGACTTTTTAAGCCACAGTATCAGGAACTTATTGCCAAGGGGATTGCTGAAGGTGTAGATAATTATCTTGGTAACAGAAAAAAAGAGATAGATTTTTAGGAGGAGAAATGACAAATATTATACTTAGTTTTGCTGTGTTGTTTGGGTTGGTAGGTTGTATGGGTCCAAGCGTGGATCGTTCTGGTAGTGTTGTAGTAATAGATGCAGGACATGGTGGTCACGATACAGGTGCAACAGAAGCCAATAAAAAAGAGAAGGACTTAGTCCTTCAAATCACTAAAAAACTCTATAGTGAGTTTAAGAGTGAAGGGTATAAAGTCTATATGACACGTGCCAGTGATAGATTCTTAAAATTGGGACAACGTACACGTATTGCCGATAAAAAAGATGCACAGGTCTTTATTTCTGTTCATGCAAATGCGATAGCAGATAGAAGTAGATTTAACGATATTGAAGGTGTTGAAACATATTATCTGCAAAAAACAAGAGATGCAAAATCACAACGTATTGCAGCACGTGAAAATGCTTCTGTACTTCAAGGTACAGATAGTTTGAGTCAAAATGTTATTATAGATTCTGTACTTAATGGTCCTAAAATTATTGAGTCTCATAAGTTAGCTATT
>CAZXGY010000253.1:0-2740 GCA_964640455.1 uncultured Sulfurovum sp. | reverse complement strand
TAAGGCATACTCTATGAAAAGTGTTAGTACATATTATACTGACTTCGTTACTTTAGAATCTTGTATTAAAAGTAATCATATTCTAAACTCACCATCTCTCTTAATTCAAATATTTACCGCAGTAAATGAAATAGCATTTATTGAAGAAATTTTAAAAAATGTTACTTATCTTTTATCCAATGCTATTATCATAGGAAGTACTACCGATGGTGAAATTATGTCTGGTAAAGTCTCAACCCATCAAACAGTTATAAGTTTCACGGCATTTGAAAAAACGCAACTTAAAACATATACGGCTAAGCATCAAAAAGATGGCTATTTCACAGGTAAACTATTAGCAAAGACTTTAATAGAAAAAGATACAAAGCTCATTATAGCTTTTGCAGATGGACTAAATACAAATGGTGAATCTTTTTTAGAAGGGATTAATGATGTTGATAAAAACGTTATTGTCGCAGGGGGTTTAGCAGGAGATAATGCAACATTTACACAGACCTATGTATTTACAAAAGATGAAATTATTGGTCAAGGTGCTGTAGCTGTAGCGTTAAATAGTAGATACTTAAATGTGCGTAATGATTATAGTTTTAATTGGCGTCGTATAGGTAAACCTTTGACGATTACTAAAGTCATAGGTAACAGAGTATATACCATAGACAACCGTACAGCTGTAGATACGTATATACACTACCTAGGGGATAAAATGGCAGAAGGGTTGCCTGCGATTGGTATTGAATTTCCTTTGATAGCTGTACGAAATAGACTGAGTATTGCACGGGCAGTTTTGGTGAAACATGATGATGGCTCTTTAAGTTTTGCAGGTAATTTTAATAAGGGAGACAAGGTACAGTTTGGTTATGGTGATACCCAAGAGATTTTAAAATATTCTCAAAATATTTTTAACCGTATTGCTAAAACTCCTCCAGAAGCTATTTTTGTTTATTCTTGTATGGCACGAAGACATTTTATGCCAGATGTTATAGAAGAAGAGACACTACCTTTAAATGATATTGCACCTGTTTCTGGTTTTTTTACCTATGGGGAATTTTTTACTTCAAATAATAAAGAACTATTAAATCAAACAATGACATTGGTAGCATTAAGTGAAGGTTTAGATACAGTTACCCATACTGTAAGGTGCATAGATGAAGAGCGTGTTATTTCAAATAGCTCAACCAATGCATTGATACATCTCATAAATGTAACAAGTGCAGAAGTGATGGAACAAGAAGTTTTAACCAAGGCACAAAATACATTTGAAAAACTTTTCAAGTCTTCTCCTGATGGTATTTTACTTATAGAACATGATAGGTTTATACAGTGTAATCAAAAAATGCTTAATATTTTTGGTTATATATCGGAAGAGAAGTTTTTAAATGCAAGACCTCTTGCAATATCACCAAGAAAACAACCAGATGGTTCTCATTCTGTACTTAAGATAAAAGAGATGAAACACTTTGCTCTTGAAAAAGGTAGTCATCAATTTGAATGGGTGTTTAAAAAAGAGAATGGTGAACATTTTTGGACAGATATTATGCTAACTAGTATAGAGCTTAATGGTAGAAATATAATCTATGTTGTTTGTAGAGATATATCAAGAAAAAAAGAGATTGAGTTAGAACTTGCACGTCAGAAGAATGTACTTTATTACCGTGCAAATCATGATGAACTTACAGGTTTACCAAATAGAACTCTGTTTATGGCAGAATTGAAAAAAGGTTTAGTAGAAGCAAAACAGTCTAAGCAGGAATTAGTACTTATGTTTATTGATTTAGATAGATTTAAAAAGGTAAATGATTCACTAGGTCATAGTGTTGGTGATAAGATGATTAGTATTGTAGGAGAACGATTAAAACTGATTGTAGATAAAGATGATATTGTTGCCCGTTTAGGTGGAGATGAATTTTTAGTCTTAATTAAAGATATTAAAAAACACAATGATATTCTTGTCAAAGTGACCAAAATACTTAAAATTATTAAAGAACCTATATCTATAGAACACTATACTTTATACTCTTCAGCCAGTATAGGTATTAGTAGATATCCTATGGATGATACACGTGCTGATAATCTTTTAAAGTATGCAGATACAGCTATGTATAAAGCAAAAGAAGAGGGTGGTGATAATTATCAGTTTTATATAAGAGAGATGACTGATATAGCTTATGAGCATGTAATGATGGAGAGAGATCTTAGAGAGGGAATAAAAAATGGAGATTTTGAAGTCTATTATCAGCCTCAGGTTAATGTAAAAACAGGAAAAATTATTGGGCTTGAAGCTTTGGTAAGATGGAATCATCCCACTGTAGGTATGTTATCACCTGATATCTTCATCCCACTCTCCGAAAAAACAGGGCTTATTATAGAACTAGATTTATGGGTAATGAAAACTGCCATGAAGGAAGTTGCAAATTGGTACAGAGAGGGACTCTCCCCCGGAACATTAGCTTTAAATGTGAGTATGAAGCAGTTAGAATACCCTGACTTACTAAAAGAGGTTAATAAAAGTATTATCATGAATAATTTTAAATATGAATGGCTTGAGCTTGAAATTACAGAGACTGAAGTCATGAAACATCCAGATAAAGTGATTGGTATTTTAGATAAGTTACATGCATTAGGTATTTTAATTGCTATTGATGATTTTGGTACTGGTTACTCTTCATTATCTCATCTCAAACGATTACCTATTGATAAATTAAAAATTGATAAATCTTTTATTTTTGATATACCAGAAGAT
>CAZXGY010000252.1:0-2749 GCA_964640455.1 uncultured Sulfurovum sp. | reverse complement strand
AACACTTTCATCATATTTTCTATCGCTTCTCTAAATTTACTTGGCTTTTCCATACCTCTTGTGGCATTTAACATCAGTCTTTCCATCCATGCCTCTATACTTTCTATAAACTGCTCTGAGTAGACGAAGGTAACGACCTCATAGTTTAAAAAGAGACTACGGTTATCTAAATTCACCGAACCTACCATCCCTCCTAAACTATCAAAAAGTATCGCTTTTGCATGAAGCATTTCTCCCTCATACAGTACCACATCTACACCTATATCATCAAGCTCTCGCATATAAGGACTTCTTCCCATATCTGCAAGCATATGATCTGAATTTTTAGGCGTTATGAGCTTCACGTCCACACCCTTATGCTGTGCAATGACCAGTGCTTGTACCATGTTGTCATCAGGTACAAAGTATGGTGTTACTATCCAGATACGTTCTTCAGCATTATAAATAGCATTAAGCAGTGTCTCATAGAGTGCATCAGTAGGTATATCTGGTCCAGATGGAACCACTTGTACTATCTGCTCACCATTGTATTCATCTTTATAGGGACAAACACGTTTTTCACTCTCTTTGGTTGCATAAGACCAGTCATTATGAAAGATAGAGTAAAAATCATCTACAGAAGGCCCCGTAAGCGTGTACATCAAATCTTCCCAGCGTTTCGTCCCATCATCTTCACCCATATACTCATCACTGAGGTTCATTCCTCCACTAAGAAGTCTACTCTGATCAAAAAGATAGATTTTTCTATGGTTACGTAAGTTTATGTAGTTTTGAAGAGGACGTTTTAAAACAGGGACAAAAAATGCAACCTCTCCACCTGCTTCTTTAAGTGCTTTAAATCCTTTTAGGTTAAAACTTGCACCCCATGAACCTACCAAATCTAAGAGTAGTCGTACTCTCACACCCTCTTGGGCTTTTTTTGTTAAAGCTTCTAGTATCACTTTGGTCGTTTTATCAAATTGAAAAACATAGGTACAGATATCTATACAGTATTTAGCACTTTTTATCTCCTTTAACAACCTTTCATAAGCTTCTGTGCTACTTGTGATAAGCTCAAAAGTATTCCCTTTAGTTGCAGGAGGAATACCATTTTTTTCTAAAATACTCAAAATACTATGATTAGAGACATCCAATGTATAGGCATCGCGAGAGCTAGGGGTATGAAACTCTACATACTCTTTTGTATGTTTTGACTCTCGTTTGCGTATACCGATGATAAAATAAAGAGGTACAGTAATAAAAGGTAAAAAAATAATAGCCATCATCCATGAAATCATACTTGTAGGTGAACGTTTCTGGTACAAAATATGCCCAATAGCTGTGAAAATGAGTAAGCCACCAACAATAACAATAATATACGTATATAACAACTGAGTGACGGTCATAGCTAAGAAACACTCCTCTTAAAAATCTATTATATCATATTGAAAAACAATATTTTAGCTTTCATTATCTTTTTAGTATATAATATCTTTATGATTAAAAACTTCAATACAAATAATTTTACATTAGTCCTCTCTGGTGGTGGTGCATTGGGTATTGCTCATTTGGGTGTGCTGCATGATTTAGAACAAAAATCACTTATACCTTCTGAACTTGTAGGTACTAGTATGGGTGGTATCATCACTGCATGTATGTCCATAGGCTTATCTGAAACACAAATATATGAAGAGATAAAAGCTTTTTCTTCTGTCACAAAGTGGGTTAAGTTCTCTTTTTCTGGCAATGCCATCGTAGATAATAGTAAAATAGAAGCCATATTTTCTAAACTCTTTGAAAATAAAAAGATGAAAGATACTACTATACCACTTAAGCTCATTGCAACAAACCTTTTAAACGGTCATAAACGTGTTTTTGACTCTAAGGATGATGTTTACATCAAAGATGCAGTATTGGCTACTATGGCAATACCTGGGGTTTTTGATGAACATATCATAGAAGGTGAAACCTATGGTGATGGCTTTTTATGTGAAAACTTAGGGGTGAATGAAGCTAGCTTTGATGATGTGTTGGCTGTAGATGTCTTAGGTGAAAATGCTTTTGAAAAAGAGCTACCAGATAACTTTTTTAAGACAGCCAATGTTATGGAGATGTTTGAAAAATCTATGCGTTTGCTTATTTATAATCAAAGTAAGACCCATATTAGAAACAGCCAAAAAAATATCATCCTAATAGAACCAATCACCAAAGATTATAATACTTTCTCTTTTCATAAGCACAATGAAATACGCACTTTAGGTATTGGGCTGCTATGAAAAGTACCTTCTATCCTAAGTTCTTAGTCTTTTTACAATTTGCACTTATAGGACTTATGTTACTTTCCATGAATGCTCTATCAAATATCTTTGCTATTTTTATCTTTTTGATTGGTGCGACTATAGGTATTTGGGCATTATCTCATAATCAACTTGGTAACTTTAATATACAACCCAATATTAAAGAGGGATGTATATTGATTACTTCAGGTATCTACAGATGGGTACGTCACCCGATGTATAGCTCTGTAATACTAATGATGTTAGGTATTTTTATAGCAACCCCTAGTTTAGTCATGTTTGTTCTTTTTGTACTACTTGTTATAGTTCTTCTTTTGAAAGCAAAACGTGAAGAATCATTATGGCTTAGGCATGATTCACTCTATCTAACATATAGAGAAAAAACAAAATATTTTATACCCTATATTTTATAATACAGAAAACCATCCTATAAAGAACAGCTTAAACCAATAGCTGTTTTTTGAGACAGAGCT
>CAZXGY010000251.1:0-2758 GCA_964640455.1 uncultured Sulfurovum sp. | reverse complement strand
TTTACTTACTGTTCAGACTTAAGCATAGATGGCACTAACGATAATGATGAGATACTCTTTGATGCTCCAGTAGTTATGTATGTAGATAACTTCTTAGGTTTTGAAGTAGGGGAGATAGTCCCTGTAGGGTACTACGACAGAAAAGATGGAGCATGGAAAGCTTCTGACAATGGTGTGGTAGTCAAACTACTCGATACAGATAATGATGGTTTAGTAGATGCTCTTGATAGTACAGGAGACGACTTACCAAATGATTTAGATAGTGATGGAAGCTTTGTAGATGAAGTAGCAGGACTCCAAAATAATCCAGAGTATGTTGTAGGTAAAAGTTACTGGCGTGCTGAGATGATGCACTTTACGCCTTGGGATCATAATTGGCCGTGGGGACCACCTGAAGATGCAGAAGATCCAGACAAACCTGATGTAGACTCTGATGATAGCGATACCCCTAATGATTGTCAAAAAAGTACAAGCTCGTATGTGACAACTAAAAGCCGTACTTTTCATGAAGATATACCTATAGCAGGAACCGATATTACTCTACACTACTCATCTAAAAGAGTAGGAGGTAAAAATGGAAGTGGGTATATATACCTCATAGATGCTTCACTGGACACAACAGATGCACCTGCTTCTGTCTCTGAAGCGTATGTTACATGTGAGATAGCAGGAAAAGTCTTTAAAAAGACAGTAACACTCAATGAACTCAACACCCTTACTTTTGAATGGAACGGACTAGATGCTTCTAGTAGAGTAGTAAGTGGAGAGGTTAAAGCAAAAGTAACTGCTGTGTATAAATACAATCTAGTCTACTACAAAGCAACTTCTGCATGGAGCCAAGCATGGGCAAGAGCAGGAAGTGGAGGTAGAAGTTTTACCATAGAGGGACGAGCAAAGATAGCCTATGATGCGAGTAAGACGATTGTACTCAATGTAGAGAGTAGTGAAAATAGTAATGGTAAAATGGGTAATGGATGGAGTCTGTCTAATGTACATACTTTAGGCACAAATGCTGTTTATAAAGGTGATGGTACAGCAATTAAGAAACAGATAAGTCTAGAAGATGGACTTGTGGCTTATTATAAGTTTGATGGTGATTCGAGGGATAGTAGTGGATATAATAACCATGGTATTGAACATGGTGGAGTCAGTTATGTTAAGGGAGTAGTTGGTAAAGCAGCAAGGTTTGATGGGATAGATGATTGGATTCAAATTGTTCAATCTCAAACATTAAATAATATGCACGAAGGAATGACTATATCTTTTTGGACAAAATATTATAAGCCTACCTCTGGTTCTGGTGATGTTAGTGTTCATATTACAAATGGAGTGGATGCTGCAGCAAATGTAGAATATGGATATTTCAATTATTCTGCTTCTGAGGGTATTGGGTTCTATTTAGGATATTGGGGGAATGCTCAATCGGTGATTGTTCCTTTAGATGCAACACAAATGCTTAATGAGCAAGAATTTGTGTTTATTTCATTTGTTGTAGATAATAAAACTTTAAAAGTCTATAAAAATGGATTCTTAGTAGATCAAGAGATAAGAAAAGATTCTTATATCTCTAGACCGAGTAGTGATTGGGCGGTTGGCAGTATGCTTGGTAGATACTATTTAAATGGTCTTATTGATAATTTACGAATTTATAATAAATCATTTAACAATGAAGAAATTAATAATTTATATCAATATGGCAATGGTGGAGTAACTACCTATGGTTTTGATACACTTGATATTTCTAATAATACCTTGGAATACCAATTCAACCTAGATGGAAAGCATCTCTCTACAAGTACTTACCCACACAAAAAACTTTTAGAGACATACACCTATGACAGTAATGGTCATGTAATAACTATTACTGACCGTTTCGCTCAAACAACCACCATAACAAGAGACACACAAGGCAACCCCACTCAAATCACTGCACCCAACGGACAAGTAACCACCCTCACCATAGATGAAAATAACAACCTAACCCAAGTAGCCTATGAGGACAACACCGCCTACACCTTTAGCTACTTTGATGGCTCTCTTATGGATGCTATGACCGACCCTAACGGTAACATCATCTACCACAACTGGGATGCCAATGGGCGTATAGTTGAGGAGGTAGATGGGCTTGGTGGAAGTTACAGGTTCTTAAAGAACATCAACGGTTCTAAGACCTCCTACTCCACCATATTGCCAGAAGGAGAGACCAGCACAAGCTCTGACACCACCCTGCCAAACGGCACCACCCAAAGCACCATCACGCTGCCTACAGGAGAGAGCATCACGGCAACCTTTACAGAAGATGAGAGCAGGACTACTAGCCTAAAAGATGGGGTAAGCTCTGTATATACCTACACTACAGATACACTCACGAACCAACGCATTTTAGCTTCTCGTGAGACCACACAACCTAGTGGACTTAAAAATAGCACAAGCTACACCACTGTATATGATGGCAACGAAACTCACACCAACAGTAAAACACAAACCATCACAACAAACACTAAAACCACCACCCTCACAACAAACTACAACACAGGTACCACTACCCTCACTACACCAAATGGAAGAACAGCCACAAGTACCTACGATATAGACACTCTACTCACCACAGAGAGTAAAACAGGTACTCTCACTCCTACCACATACACCTATGACTCCAAAGGCAGAGTAACCACAGAGACCACAGGCACAAGAGTCACTACCTTCTCCTACACCAACAGAGGTAACCTAGCAACCATCACCAACCCAAGAGGAGAGA
>CAZXGY010000250.1:0-2761 GCA_964640455.1 uncultured Sulfurovum sp. | reverse complement strand
GTTGGAATTTTATGTGTCACTACTAAAACTGTTGTATCAAGTTGTTGACAAGCATTTTCCATTAAATCCCAAATCACATTTGATGAATAATCATCAAGGTTACCTGTAGGCTCATCTGCAAGTATTACCACCGGGTTTTTAGAGAGTGCTCTAGCCACTCCTACACGTTGCTGTTCACCACCAGAAAGTTCAAGTGGATACCTCTCTCCATATTCAGAGAGTTTAACGTGTTTAAGGAGTCTACGTGCTTGTGTCTCTTGTATCTCACTTGAATAGCCTGCTATCATCAAAGGTAATACAACATTTTTTGACACTGTCCATTCATTTACAAGTTTATAGTCTTGAAAAATGATACCCATATGCGTACGGAGCTCTTGAAGTTTATTACGTCGGATATTTGATAAATCATTACCCCCAATAATAAGACTTCCAGCTGTCGGTCTAAGCTGTCCATAAAGGGCTTTAAGTAAAGTAGATTTTCCGGACCCACTGGGTCCAGTTATAAAAACAAATTCACCTTTTTTAATACTAAAGTTTGCATCTTTAATAATCTCTTTTTCACCATTATCATATGCCAATGTGAGTTGTGAAGCTTGAATGACATTAGACATGTATGGCTATCCTTCTGTGAGCATAAGTTGCTCTACTAATTTTTGATGTGCTTGAAAATTCACTGTTGTTTTTACAGGTTCTGAAACAAAATAACGGCATCCATCTTCCTCTAAAAAAACATATTTATGTTCTGGTCTATCAAAACTACCAAAAGCACATTTGATAAGAAGCGTTTTATCTGACACTTTAAATATACGTTCAAAGTGAACAAAATACCCATCAAAAACCAATGCCTTTTTAGGTAATCTTTCTTCTATGCCTTTACTATATTTTACAGCATTAAAATTAAAGTCTATAGAACCCTCTTTAATGGCTGATTCTGCTGTACATTTCACATAGACATCATAGATATCTTTTTCTTGACGAAGCCATCTGGCTTCATATTTTGATGTCACTTCCAAGGCTTCATTTTTACGTATTTCTACTTCCGTTTTAGGCACAGAAAAGAAAGTCTCCAGTGAATACCAAAAGTAGTTATCACTGTCTGTACGTAGTTCTAAACGCCCTTCTTTACCTAGTACTCTCATAGATTCTTCTAGAAAACTTTTGCTTATCACTCGACGCTGTGGTTTTTTATCCCATGGTACAGGAAAGTGCACAAAAATCTGCTCACAAAGGTTTGAAGGCAGCATCTCTAAAAAAAGTCTTGCATCATAGTTTACAACCCAAATATTATCAATTTGTTGTAACTCAATCTGTTTTAGTACTTGCTGTGCAGAAGGTGTATGTATCTCAAGCCCTATAAAAAGTGTGTCTGGATTTTTCTCAGCCTGATAAAGTAAATGTCTACCCGAACCAAAACCTACCTCAACAGAGACCTTTTCTTTAGGATAAGAGATATTTTCAAAATCTTCTATTTTCTTAAAATGCTCAGAAGAGAGTGCTGCTTTAGTATTGGAAAGTGTAATATTTGAAGAAAGTACTTCTAGTCCTAACTCTTCAGAAACAATACCCAATGCCTCTTTTAATATATTGACTTTAAGAGGACGTGTCACTTTGTCATATTTGAGTAAATAGGCTTTATCATCAAGTTTAAGTTGAAGTAAAAACTCTTCACCCTTATGTTCTACCCCAATAATCATATCTGTACTGGTCATAGATGTAGAAAAAGAAGTCATCACAGAACTCTGTGCAACTTTTTCTTTTATGATGAAGGTATCAAATGGTCTAACTTTTAAATGTGGCATATTCCCTGCTTTTATAAATCTCTAACTCAATATAACCACTAAATGTGTGTAAAAAGTGTCCCTAATGTTTCAGGATTAATTTTCTTATCGACTAGCTCTTGATCAAAATATTTTGTTATGTAATCTGTCATATCATCAAAAAGTGGGGCTATAAACTCCATTTTTTCACCTGTATGTGGGTGGACTAAATATAGTAGATAGGCATGTAGATTAACTCGCGATATTCTATCTCTTTTGGTCTTAAATCCATATAAATCATCACCCAATATATGACGCCCCAAAGTATTGAGGTGTACACGTATCTGATGTGTCCGTCCTGTAAAGAGTTTTGCAGCTATAAGTTCTACATCATACATGGTTTGTGCTAGCTTTACAAAAGCTGTTTTTGCCGTCTTTCCCTGAAGTACAACATCCATTTTAAGTCTATTCTTCGGGTTCCGTCCTATGGGTTTGTCTACAATGGTGTCATCTTTAAGTGGACAGTCTATAAGTGCAAGGTAATACCGCCCCATACTTTTGTCTTGTAGCTGTTCGCTGAGCTTCTCATGCGTCTTATTATCTTTAGCTATTACCAAAGCCCCTGTAGTCTCTTTATCTATACGATGCACGATACCATGACGCTCTTCCCCACTTATGGTAGAGAGTGAAATACCTTTATGTATGAGCCAATCCACAAGCGTAGGCTCTTTCACAGAAGGAGCAGGATGCACCACAAGTCCAGAAGGTTTATTTACCACAAGTAGATAATCATCTTCATACAATACTTCTACATCAAAGTCTATAGGAGGAGCCACACGTTTCTCAGCTTCTTTAAACGCATATGTTATCTCATCACCCTCTGCCACTTTAAAGCTAGTCTTAGAGATGCTTTTCTCATTGACAGAGACAAGTCCATCTTTCACAAGTTTCTCTACTTGGTTACGACTTACATTGAGTTCTGTTGCTAAAATTTTGTCTATACG
>CAZXGY010000249.1:0-2780 GCA_964640455.1 uncultured Sulfurovum sp. | reverse complement strand
TAAGAGGTAATAAACTCTATGTGAGTGGTACAGTTGACGGAAAGTTTTACCGTCTGGCCACAGGAAAATCGGCCACTCAACAAAACATAAAATGGCTGGAAAAACATCATAGAGATGTTCTTTTACAACTCGTCAATAAAGATAAGCCCTCAAAGTCAACCATGTTTAACGACTACGCAGTGCAGTGCATCAAGTCAGATGCCTATGCCATTAAAAACGGCACAAAGATATTTTACAACTTCATGCTAAACGACCACATCTTACCGCACTTCAGACACTACAAGCTAGAGGATATAAGTCCTTCAGACATTAGAGCATGGCAAACAAAGCTACTTGAAACACTTAAGCCATCTACTGTGAAAAATATAAAAAATCTCATGGGAAAGATACTAGAGTACGCAAAAATGGATGAACTCATCACAAAGAACTCGGCAAGACTCGTCAAGCCACCAAGATGTGAACAAAAAGAGGACATAGACCCATTTACCATGGAAGAAGTCTTACAACTCATAGACAACGCCAGCCAATGGTTTGCCACGTTCTTAACTGTTGCCTTTTTTACAGGCATGAGAACAGGTGAGCTCATGGCACTACGTTGGGATTGCGTAGACTTCTACTCTCAAAAGATAGTAGTCCGACAAACCATGAGCCACGGAACCATAGGTAGCACTAAAAGTGGCAAAAGTAGAAAGATAGACATGCTCTCACCTGTACGCGATGCACTCAAAGAGAAGTTTAGGGAAAACGGACTATCAAGTGAGTTTATATTCACTTGCAGAAAAGGAACACCTTACGTGTTTTCAAGTGCCATATACACCACGTTTTGGAAACCACTACTTAAAAGATGTGGCATGGCTCACAAAGTCATGTACAACACCCGACACACATTCGCTTCACTTATGCTACTAAATGGTGAAGATGTCTTATGGGTATCAAAAATGTTAGGTCACGCCAATGTCTCAACAACAATGAGATATTATATCAAATTCATAGAAGAAAAAGGCACAAAAAGAGCGACTTTTTTAGATAAAAGTTTCAAAAAAGATTGCACACTTATTGCACAGTCTGGAAATAAAAAGCAAAGACACGCCTAATACAAGGGCTTAGATGAATTTTTACTGATATTCAATAAACATTTAAGTATAATTTCTCCAATATACATAAAGGTTAGACGTGAAAAGAAGAGTTGCTGTAGCATTTACAGGTCCATCAAACAGTGGTAAAACGACACTTGTTGAAAAAGTTGCTAAAAGACTGATAGTAGATAATAAAGTTGCTATTATTAAAAATGATCCTAAAGATAAAGCTATCTTTGACACAGAGGGAAAAGACAGTGACAAGTTTAGCAAAACGGGTGCAGAGGTAGTCATAACCTCACCTACTCGAACTACATACTTTTCACAACGAGAAAAAACACTTGATGATATCGTCAGCATGATAAATGACTTTGACATCTTACTTGTTGAGGGGTTAAAAACATTACCTCTTCCTCGTATAGCCATTTTCAGAAACAGTATAGATGAGAGCTATTTTGACTGTTCTGAAGCCATTGCTACAGATGAGAGTATCACACTTTCAGACTATACAATACCTGCACATATAACGCTGCTTGATCTTAACAATACAGACCAAATTATAGAGTGGATAAACACTCACGCTAAGGAGATATAATATGAATACTATTTTTGAAACCATCAAAAGTGTTGCCTTTGAGATAGACAATGCCATTAAAACATCAGACTTGGGTTACTCAGACTCAGAAAACTCTTCAGGAGAAGACCAACTTAAACTAGATGTTCAATCTGACATCATTATAGAAAAAGCTTTTGCTTCTGTGGCAGTGGTTAAAAATCTTGTAAGTGAAGAGAAAGAAGGTGTACTTGAGCTTAATGAGAAAGGAAAATATACTATCTGTTATGATCCACTTGATGGCTCTTCACTTGTAGATGTCAACCTCTCTGTAGGTTCTATTTTTGGTATCTATGAAGGTGAATTAAAGGCAGAAAATCTCGTAGCTTCTGCTTATGTAGTTTATGGTCCTCGCATAGAACTGGTTGTTGCAACCAAAGATAATGCACCTATGCTTTCACGTGTCATTGCAGGAGAGTTTAAAGAGATAGGTACTATTACTATGGACGAGAAAGGGAAACTCAACGCTTCTGGTGGTACACAACAAAACTGGGCTGATTACCATAAAGCATTTATAGATAGTCTTTTTGCAGAGGGTTACCGCTTACGTTATTCAGGTGGTATGGTACCAGACTTGCATCAAATTATGCTCAAAGGTGGAGGGCTTTTCTCTTACCCTGGCACCACAGACAAGCCAGAGGGAAAACTACGTCAACTCTTTGAAGTTATCCCTTTTGCCTTTATGTATGAGCAGGCAGGTGGGCAAGCTATAGATAACAACGGTACTAGACTCATGGAGCTTGTTCCTTCACATCCACATGACACTAGTCCTTGTTTCTTTGGCTCAAACTACGAGATGGAAGCTCTAAAAAAAGCCTACGGGATTAAAAACTAATGTCAGAAAAAGTACTTGATGAGTGGCAAATAGCGTTAAGTCAGAAAAAAACTGAACTTGAAAACTGTCAAAGTGAACATCAAGTAACAAGCTGTATGAAGTGTGAAAAATTACTAGATTGTGAATTACGTGACAGTTACATCAAAGCAGTATACGACTCTATGAGTAAAGGTGCCGGTGGAGGGTTTGAGTTTTAGTATTCTCTAAAGTTATATATTTTTAATGATATATAACTTGATTAGAGAAAATAAATTTT
>CAZXGY010000248.1:0-2780 GCA_964640455.1 uncultured Sulfurovum sp. | reverse complement strand
AATTATTTGGGTGTTGATGTGATGGTTGGACACTGGGAATTTACCTATGGTAAAGAACGTGTACATGAGCTGATAGGTATGCTTAAAGGAGAATTTATTTCTCAAAATGTTATTGATAATGATCCCTTTTCAGATGAGTTTGAAGAGTTGATTTTCCCTCCATATACTATTAAAGAGATTGGTGGAGCGAAGATTGGTATTATCGGGCAGTCATTTCCGTTTACATCAACGGCAAACCCTAAGAAGTTTACAGAAGGTTGGAGTTTTGCACTTCGTCATGAGAGCTTACAAGAGTATGTCAATGAACTTCGTAATAAGAAGAAAGTAGACGTGATTGTTGTCTTAAGTCATGATGGTTTCTCTGTAGATCAAGAGTTGGCGAAAAAGGTAAAAGGTGTTGACTTTATTTTAAGTGGTCATACACATGACCCTAGTCCAGAGCCTATTGTTGTGAATGATACGGTTATTATTATCTCTGGAAGTCATGGTAAATATATTTCAAGATTAGACCTTGAAATAAAAGATAAAAAAGTGGTAGATTACAGCTTTAAACTTATGCCAGTGGCTTCTAATCTGATTCCTGCAGATAAAGCAGGTGAGGCATTGATAGACAAATGGTATAAACCATTTGAGAAAGAGTTGAACGAAGTACTAGGTACAACCAAAGGACTCCTCTATAAAAGAGATACATTCTACTCTACTTTTGATTCACTTATTGGTATGGCGATTCAAGACGAGATGAAGTGTGACATTAACTTTAATCCAGGGTACAGATGGGGTACAACGGTACTACCAGGGGATCCTATATTAAAAGACAATGTTTATGAGATGACAGCGATTACCTATCCTGAAGTGTATACTTTTGATCTCAAAGGTGAAGCTATTGCCAAATTGGTTGAAGATATCGCAGACAATGTATTTAATGAAAATCCACTGTTACAACAAGGTGGTGATATGAGTAGAATGACAGGTGCGACATATAGTATTAAGATTTCTGCACCATCAGGTAAACGTATTTCTGACTTTATGATAGGAGGTAAACCGATTGATATGAAGAAAACCTATAGGGTTTCATCATGGGGTGGAAACTTGCAAAATGTAGGTGAAAACTTAGATGAAAAAGCTATTCGTCCTGTGTATGAAGTAGTCTCTGACTATATTCGTAAACAAAAGATTATTGATATCCCGATGGAGTCAAATGTGAAAATATTAGATATGGATTGTGGGTGTCCAACACAAGGTGCTAAGTGCTAAATTAAGGTCGTGCCTCGTCCTATTCATCTGAAATTTTGTTAGTCTCTTCTTTTTGAGAAGGGCGGGGCACGGAGGGTTGTGATATAAAATCACGCCCTTATTGTAGCATAAGTTAATCATTTAAATAAATATATAACAAGGGAGTTAATATGAAAAAGGAAACAATTAAATTAGGTGTTGCGACAGCAGCAGTATTACTAATGAGTACATCACTTATGGCAGGTGGTGAAATCGTGCCAATGGAGCCAATGGTGCAAGCACCAAAAGCAAAAAGTGATTGGACAAGCAAACATAAGTTCTTTGGATTTTCACAAATTGGTCTTCAGACAGGAGATGGTGCAAAAAAAGGTAACAATGCAGATGTAGGATTTGATTTTGACCGTATTCGTTTAGGTTGGAAATATTTTTCAGGTCCATTAGCGGCTAAAGTGTTTTTGGACTTTGCAAAAGATGGTTCAGATAAGGGTTCTGTAGGTGTACCTGATATGATTAAAGATGCATTTATTGCATATAAATTTGATGATGCGTTAGTACTTAAAGCAGGGGTTATTAAAACACCTGTAGGTATGGGATTCACTATTCCAGGTTGGAATCTTGATGTAATTAAACGTGGTTTTGATAAAAAACTAGCATTTGAAAGAGCAGCAGGTATTATGATCTCTGGTCGTGACATAGGATTTGGCAACAACGGTAAAGTAAATGGACTAGAGATGGGACATGAGAGACCATGGAGAGGTTTTGGTTATGACCTTATGGTAACTGGCTCAACTGGTAGATCAGGTGCTGTAAACTCCAAAAATGAAGATGGTAAAGTATATAAAGCCAATCAATCAAATGGATATATGGGTCGTTTAATGTTTGACTGGGGTCAAGCACTCCATACAGAGGTAGGTTACGGTAAAATAGCAGGTAATACAGATGGTTCAGGTGAAGACTATACTGTACTAAATGCTGGTATAGACTCACACTTTGAGGGTGCAAATGTAAAAGCTGAATACTATAGTGTTGAGAACATTAGAGGAAAAGCTGGTTGGGATATGACTACTTTAGCACTTACTGGAACATACTACCTTACTGATACATTAGAGTTTGCAGTAAAAGATATACGTGGTACAGAGACTAAAGGAGGGGTAGATAGAGATGCAGCCAATACATACATTGGTCTAAACTACTACATTAACCCTAAAAACAATAAGATGGATAGAAAAGCCAGAAGAGGTAGAAATAGACATAGAATACAACTCAACTATGTAGTTGCTGATGTTGATAAAGGTTTTAAAGGCGTAGGTGCATTATATAAAGATGACGCAGTACTTTTGCAGTACCAATTTAAATTTTAGAGTTAAGCAGAAAGGTTAGTAGTTGAAACATATATTATTGATAGTGCTAACCTGCTCCTTTGTTTTTGGTTTTGAATACAATCTTAAGCCTATAAAGGTAACAAAGGGTGTTTACTGTTTTTTTGGTAAGCTTGAAAATATAAGCAGACAAAATGGTGGCAATATGGTAAATACATGTTTTGTCCA
>CAZXGY010000247.1:0-2790 GCA_964640455.1 uncultured Sulfurovum sp. | reverse complement strand
ACCGTTGAGAGCTTTGAGAACAAACAAGTCACTTTACATAATTCAGAGAACATTGCAGCTAGTATATCTAGTGGTTCTTTTAGAGTAGATGCAACGGCTATCATACCTTGTAGTATGAATACATTAGCCAAAATAGCTTGTGGTATAAGCGACAACCTCCCTACCCGTGTAGCTGCTGTAGCACTCAAAGAGCAAAAAAAGTTACTTTTAGCACCTCGGGAACTCCCTTTTTCAGCTATAGCTTTAGAAAATATGCATAAACTAGCCTCACTTGGTGTTATAATAGCACCTCCTGTGATGGGTTACTATTCTGAGTCTTCTAGCTTAGAAGATATGGAGAAGTTCATCATCGGAAAATGGTATGATGTCTTAGGCATAGAAAATAACTTATATGAGAGATGGAACTAATGGGAACACATAGAAAAGCAATATATCCGGGTACTTTTGATCCTGTCACAGTAGGACACTTAGACATTATGAAACGTGCGTGTAGTATGTTTGATGAAATTACCATAGCCGTAGCTAAAAGTGCTTCTAAAACACCTATGTTTAGCCTAGAGCAACGTATAGCTATGCTAAAAGCAGTCACCAAAGACTTTCCTAAAATCAAAGTCGTAGGCTTTGAAGGCTTACTTGTAGACCTCTCTGACAAATTAGATGCAAACATCATCATACGTGGCTTGCGTGCCGTGAGTGACTTCGAGTATGAACTACAAATGGGATATGCCAACTCCTCACTCAAACCTGAGATAGAGACTATCTTTCTCATGCCTAGCCTTGAGTATGGTTATGTGAGTTCTTCTGTAGTACGTTCCATCTTGCCTTTTGGTGGTAAGGTCGACCACCTTCTACACCCTACTGTGCTTAAAATGATACAAGAGTATAGAGCATAATGTATATACTTTTTGAAGGCATAGATACTTGTGGTAAAAGTACGCAGATAGAGTTACTTACCCAAAAGTTTGATGACATCGTCGTGACTAAAGAACCAGGGGGTACAAAATTTGGCGTAAAAGCCCGTGAGATACTCCTAGCAGACTCACTGGCTTCTAAACGTGCCGAACTCCTTCTTTTTCTTGCTGACCGTGCAGAACACTATGAAGAGATAGTAGAACCAAATAAAGATAAGACAGTCATCTCTGACCGTGGTTTTCTCTCAGGTATTGGCTATGCTTTAGCCAATGGTGACTTTGATTTTGAAGAGCTTGTAGCACTTAATAAGTTTGCTCTCTCTGGGCATTTTCCAGATAAAATCATCTTATTTGTTACGAATATGGAAACACTCACTCTCAGAACATCTGAAAAAGAACTCGATGGTATAGAATTACGTGGACTAGAATACCTCATAAATGTACAAAACAAAATGCACGAGAGCTTACAAAAACTAGGCATTGATTATCTAGAAATAGATGCCACCGATAGTATAGAAAACATCCATCAATCTATTCTTACCTACTTAGAGCTATAATTACATAATTTTATCCGTAGGGTGCGTTTGCTAACGCACCTTTTATACCAAAGGAACAACCCCATGATAAACCCATTACGCGGAATGAAAGACCTTACTTTTGAAGAGTCTGAAAGATTTAATTTTATTATTGATACTGCTACTACGATTACAAAACGTTATGGCTATGGCTACATAGAAACACCTATACTTGAAGAGACTGGTCTATTTAAGCGTTCTGTGGGAGACAGCTCAGACATCGTTAGTAAAGAGATGTACCAGTTTGAAGACAAAGGTGGCAACGATGTCTGTATGCGTCCAGAGGGTACTGCTGGGGTGGTACGTGCTTTTGTACATGCAAAGCTAGACCGTCAGCCTATGAAACAGAAGTTCTACTACTATGGACCTATGTTTCGTTATGAAAGACCTCAGAAAGGTCGTCTAAGAGAGTTTCACCAGTTTGGTTGTGAGAGTTTTGGTGAGGCTTCTGTGTTTGAAGACTTTACCATCATCACTATGATAAGCCAAATCTTTGAAGCCCTAGGCATAGGCTTTGACTTACAGATAAACTCACTTGGTTGTCCCACTTGTATGCCCCCATACAAACAAAATCTCGTGAGTTTTTTAACTGACATCAAAGAGGAACTTTGTGAAGACTGTAACAGACGCATAGGCACAAACCCCATACGTGTACTTGACTGTAAAAACAAAACATGCCAAAGCCTACTCGTAAACTCGCCAAAGCTCATAGAAAACCTCTGTGAAGAGTGTGACACTGACTTTAAACAACTCACAAAACTACTAGACAATGCGGGCATAACATATAAAGTAGATACAAACTTAGTGCGTGGATTAGACTACTACAGCAAAACTGCCTTTGAGTTCGTAAGTAACGACATCGGTTCTCAGTCTGCTATCGCTGGCGGTGGACGTTATGACAAGCTTGTAGAGTTCTTAGATGGTAAGCCTACTCCTGCTGTAGGTTTTGCTATAGGTATAGAACGTATTATGGAACTGGTAAAAATGCCAGAGGCTATACGTGAAGGCATCTACCTTGGTGCTATGACAGAAGATGCGGTTGAAAAACTTTTTGCTATTGCTACAGATAAACGTAAAGAGACAAAAGTAACTTTAGAATATAACAGTAAAGGTTTTAAGTCACACATGAAAGGTGCAGACAAGGTTAATGCTCGTTACGTAGTACTCATAGGTGAAGATGAACTTGCTAATGGTACGGTTTGGGTAAAAGACTTGGAGAGTAAGGAAGAGAAGACTGTTTCTCTTGATAAATTTTAAGATATGAAATCTTTTATAGTAAAAGTAATTATTTCTATTGCTTTACT
>CAZXGY010000246.1:0-2799 GCA_964640455.1 uncultured Sulfurovum sp. | reverse complement strand
TCCCTCACTCTCCGCCACTACATTACCGTCTATACGGTACTTATACGCATTCATTACTACATATCATTACCACAAATACCATATACACATTGTTTATAGTCTTAAGGTTTAACTAGGTGTCCACCAAACCATAATTAACACACTTTATATTAACTCTCCTACAACATTCCCTCATCACTAAAGCTGTAATAGCCGTTTTTACCATTAAGTCTATGTTTATGCTGTGGCTATAGGAGAGAAAAACCCTAAAGAAGCCGTAGCAGTACTTGAAGCTGTTTACCCTAAACATACGGGCGATATGCAGGTAGTCTCGGGATTGGTCTATTATTATAAACAAATAGGTGAGAATGGGAAAAGTGAAATGTATGAGAAGAAGATGAAAGCTTTGCAAAACTTTTCTGTAAGATAGGTTTTTTATTCACAAAGGGTTCATTTTAACGTGTTATGATTAGGGTATTGATTTAAAGTGGGTGGATGATGACAGCAACAATTTTATTACTTGAAGACGATATCCAACTTAGTGATACGGTAAAACAGTTTCTGGAATTTAAAGGCTATGACGTACTTGTGGCTTATGATGGTGTGCAAGCTGAAGAGTTAGTCTATGAGAAGCATATTGACTTGATGTTACTAGATGTAAAAGTACCTTATGTATCTGGATTTGATTTTCTAAAAACTGTACGTGCTGAAGGAAAAGAGACACCTGCTATTTTTATTACTTCGCTAAATAGTGTAGAAGATGTAGAGAAGGGGTTTGCTTTAGGGTGTGATGATTATATCCGTAAACCTTTTGCACTGAAAGAATTACTTGTAAGAGTCGAGTCATTGCTGAAACGCTCTTTTGGAACACATGATGAAAAAATAACCATCGATGAAGGGCTTTTCTTTGATGTCAAAGAACTGGTATTAACTAAAGAGGGTAATAGGGTTTCTCTCAAAACAAAAGAGTTAAAACTGCTTGCACTCTTTTTGCAACATCAAAATGAACTTTTAGGGTATGAAAAAATAAATGAAACCCTTTGGGAGTATGATGAGGATCCTAGTTCAGGCTCTTTACGTACCTACATTAAAACACTTCGTGCGGCTATAGGAAAAGAGAAGATAGAGACTATCAAAAATATAGGATACCGTTTTGTTAAGTAGTGAAAAGAGAAGTCTTATTCGCTTCTTAGTGATTTATTTGGCTTCAACTTTAATACTTTTTTCTCTTGCTTCTTGGATATTTTATAATTCAGCAAAACATCATCTACTTGATCAACAACGAGAAACTATTAAATATGAAGCAGAGTTAATCAAGTCTAAACTACGTGGGTTACACCAATCAAACACCTTACCGCTACGCTATCCTCATCATATGATGATAGAGTCTGCTATCTATGACTTGGATGAAAAGTATATTTTTGGTACATTCCAAGATATCCCAGCATTACAAAATTTATCAGATGATATACGCTTATATCATTTAACAAAAGTTGAGCCTTACTATCTTGGTGCAGCTTACCTTTTAACTTCAAGGGTTATTAACTTTGAACCAATAGAAGATCTCCAAAATAATATTTTATTTTTTATGTTCGGTGCAGGTGTATTCTTTTTACTTTTTGGGTACTTTCTAGGACGTCTATTTGTTGCACCTATGCGTGATTCTATTACCCAGATGAACCATTTTATTCAAGATACTACACATGAACTCAATACACCTATAAGTACTATTTTAGCCAATGTAGAGATGATAGAAACTTTTGGTAAACATGCTGAGAATGCAGAAGAACTTAAACGTATAGAGATAGCATCAAAAACACTGAGTCGTATTTATGATGATTTGACGTATCTAAATCTAAATCATCAGTACCATAGAGAGATAGTACGTATTAATATGAGTGAATTAGTACAAGAGCGTATGGTCTACTTTACAGGTATGATAGAGGCAAAAAATCTTAATATAGTGTTAGATATAGAGGATAATATTATTTTGGATATTGATAAAAATGATGCCATCCGTTTGGTCGATAATATAATCTCAAATGCAATTAAATACAATAAACATTATGGCACTTTGTCTGTGGCACTTAATAAAATATTTTTTGCAGTAAAAGATACAGGTGTAGGTATAGAAAATAAAGACTTAGATGGTATTTTACATCGGTTTAAACGAGCCAATAAAAGTGAAGGTGGCTTTGGTATATGGCTTGATATTGTAAATCAAGTGATTCAAAGTTATCAGTATATATTGAAGATTGAATCTAAAATAGATAAAGGAACGGAGGTACGTGTAGTATGGTAAAAATAGTTTTTATTTGGTTTCTCTTTATACTTTTTGTATCGGCAAATACAGAATATCAAGCGATAAAAAACCTTGAAATTAATTGTCTATCTTGTCATACGCAACAGCAAATACCAAATCAGCTTATTTATAGACGATATTTAATGAAGTATAGCACGGATAAACGTATGGAAGAAGCTATGTTTACCTATTTGAGACATCCAGATAAAGAGAATTCCATTATGCCACCACAGTTTTTTTTGAAATTTCCTATGAAAGAGAAATTAGAGTTAGATGAAACAGTATTAAGAACAAATATTCGAGAGTATTTAAAAAAATTTAATATTAAAGAGCATATCATTATTGAAAAATAGTATGGAATAAATGGGGAAAATAAAAGGTGGAGCGGGCGAAGGGATTCGAACCCTCGACAGCCTGCTTGGAAGGCAGGAACTCTAGCCACTGAGCTACGCCCGCAAAGGCTTTATTTGCAAATGCAAATAGGCAAGTACTTTATGTACGATGTAATAGTACAATGT
>CAZXGY010000245.1:0-2809 GCA_964640455.1 uncultured Sulfurovum sp. | reverse complement strand
CTTCTTTTTGTGTAGTAGAAGCTGTTTTAGCTTTATCGATAGCTGCAAAAAGCTCGTCTATCGCTGCTTCTAAGTCTGGAATGATTTCTAATTCTAAAAGGTTTTTAAGTTTGTCTGCATTTGTCATAGGATGTCCTAGTATTAATATGGGCGAATTATAGCAAAAAAAATGTACAATGTCCTCAAAAAAGGGATATCCTATGTCAAACACAGAAGAAAATAAAGTAGATGAGAAGTTTTTTGAGAGAGCAGATGCACATATTGCTCTAGCAAATGGTCACATAAATGCACAACTCCACCCAGGGTTAGCAAGTAATTCACTTATGTATGCTGCATCACGTTTTAATGCGTGGGTAACAGCTGCTGGTTTTAAAAGTGGTGAAGATATGAAAAAAGAAAGAAAAGAAGTAATAGACTTCTTTACGGAACAATACAAGCTCATGCTAGAAGAAAACTTCGACAACTATGCAGAAAACTATGACCATTTTATGGGTGTGTCTAAAGAGATGGCTGAAGAGAAATAACACTTGACAATAGTACCGAGTTACGGTACTATTAATCAAAAAAGGATTTCTATGCTTTCAGTCAACCAATTTCGTGCAAATTTAAAACAATATGTAGACCAAGCAGTAGACAATCATGAACCCTTACAAGTAACACGTAAAAATGGTGAAGCTTTTGTAGTCATGTCACTTGATGACTACAAGAGAGAACAAGAAACCCTCTATGTACTTAGTAACACATCGCTTATGGGGCAGATACAAGAATCATTACATAGCTATGGTAAAAACCAAGGTTACACACCAACAGATGATGAACTTGGGTTTGAATAGTGCGTTCCATTGTCTTTGAGGGTAATACATGGGAGACCTACGAGAAACTACGCCCAAAAGACAAAGTCATGCACAAAAACCTCATAAAAATACTCAAACAACTCCAACGAGATGACCCAACACAAGGCTATGGACACCCAGAACTTCTCAAACATGCTCTTGCTGGACTATGGTCACGTAAACTCACTACAAAAGATAGAGTGATTTATAACTTTACGGAGACTTCTATCCATATCTTTGCTATTGGCGGACATTATGGAGATAAATAGTTTCTAATATAACTTTGATACAATCTAGCAAAAAAGAATTACTATGCCAACAATTAAAAAAATATCAACTTCCGTTCTAGCCAAAACAATGTCCATACCCAAATATAAACTTGATGAAATGCTTATAGCATGTAAATATATTGAAAAAACTGATACTGGTTATTGTCTAACTATTTTAGGTAAAGAAAATAGTGGAGAAGTTAAAAAACATGCTAAATTTGGTGAATATCTCGCATGGGATGAAAATATTGAAATCCCAAATAAACTTATCACACAAGGTAAAAAGTTTTATTCTGCTACAAAAATTGCTGAAAAATACAAATTATCAGCGAGAAAAGTGAATATGATTTTATCCGAGATAGGATTGATTGAAAAATATCTAAAGGGGTGGACAATCACCACATTGGGTACACAGAATGGTGGTATTGAAAAAGAAAATTCAAAAAATGGTGTTCCTTATGTGGAATGGGATGAAAGGATTTTTGACACTTCTGCATTCTCCTCTATTATCAAAGAAGTACAAGGTGATGCAGGAGAAATTACACAAAAGAATATAGAAAATTCAAAAGATACTGGATTTAGAGAAAAATTTATAGCTAAACACAGAGCTACTGATGGACATATGGTTAGAAGTAAAGCAGAAATGCTTATTGACAATTGGCTGTATATGGCAGAGATTGTCCATGCATATGAAAGAAAACTTCCTATAGAGGAAGAGGTCTATTGCGACTTTTACATACCCACAGGGAAAATATATATTGAATTTTGGGGCTTAGAGAACGAACCTAAATATGCTAAAAGAAAACAAATTAAAAAAGATATTTATAAAAAATATGGATTTAAACTCATAGAACTAACAGATGAAGAAGTGTTTAATTTAGATGATGTATTACCAAGGATGCTTTTAAAGTTTGGGGTACAAACATATTAAGAAAGTAGAGATGTATTTCGTTTGAGTTAGTATTAGATTTGTGCGAAAGGTTGACGTGTAGTGAGAGAGCTTACATTTAGTATACCCCACTTACGCTTTAGCGACAGGGGTATCGACATTTAGTGTCAGAAGTGACCGAACGAAGCATCAATCTTTCGTGCGAAGATGATGCTAAATCGGACGAAAGATTAGTGGCAACCGCAGCCTGTTCCACAACTCTCATCATTACTCTTCGGTGCTTCCTTAGCAGGTGCACTCGCAGCCCCTGCTCCAGTACTACATGCCGATACACCTGGAGGTGTTGTAGGTTGCACTGCTGAGTTGTCTGCTCCACCTTCTGCGTTTACTTTATCGATAAATGCAAGAAGGTTAGACGCTGCTGCTTGGTAACGTTTAGCAGTCTCAGAGTCTGGCATGTGGTAAGTGACTGGCATACCAGTATCTCCACCAATTCTAATAGCAGGTTCTATAGGGATACGAGCGATGACTTCAGTATCGTACTCTTTTGCCACAGGTACTGTTGTACCCATACCAAAGATGTCTGATTCTTCATCACAAGAGGGACAGATGAATCCTGACATGTTCTCTATGATACCCGCAGTTGGAATATGTAACTTTTGGAACATATCGAGTGAACGTCTACTATCATCAAGAGATACTTCTTGAGGCGTTGTCACGGTAATACCCGCAGTTACTGGTACTGACTGTGCAAGTGTAAGTTGCGCATCACCTGTTCCTGGAGGCATATCTATCACAAGTACATCTAGTTCTGACCA
>CAZXGY010000244.1:0-2820 GCA_964640455.1 uncultured Sulfurovum sp. | reverse complement strand
TTGACATGAGTATAAGAGTCAACCCTCATGTAGTAGAAGGACTTTCCCAAGCAGAGGGCATTACTTTCTTTTCGGGCTTAATCATGCGTTGGTTTAGAGATGCTTTTTGTGACTTAGAAAAATTAGAAGCCAAAGAGAGAGGGGTAGATACCTATGCCATTCTTGAAGAGAAGGCTAAAAGTGTGCCTGTAGGTTCTCATGGTATCTTGCCTATCTTTTCAGATAGCATGAACTACGGCAAGTGGTACCACGCCGCACCATCTTTTCTCAACCTCTCCATAGACCCAGAAGTATGCAACAAGGCCTCTATGTTTAGAAGCTTAGAGGAGAATGCCTGTATCGTCTCGGCTATTAACTTGGAGAAAATAAAAGCTTTTACAGAGTTAGAGATAGAAGAGATAGTTTTTGCAGGAGGTGCCAGTAAAGGTGACCTATGGTGCCAGATACTCGCAGATGTCACAGGGTGCAAGATAAAGATACCAAAAGTCACAGAGGCCACAGCACTTGGAGCTGCGATGGCAGCTGGAGTAGGGGCTGGGGTGTATGAAAGTCTGCTAGATGCTTCAGAGCGTTTGGTAGTCTGGGAAAAAGAGTATGTACCTAATGGGGACAATTATAAGAAGTATCAGAACATACAAAAACAATGGCAAGAAGTGTATGCAAATCAACTCTCTTTAGTAGAGAGAGGTTTAACCACTTCTATGTGGAAAGCACCAGGGGTTTGAGGTAATAGTTTTTGGATATAATAATACAATTTAATAATTTAGGTTTCTAACTATGACAAATATTATCTTATGTGGGGGGAGTGGTACGCGGTTGTGGCCGCTCTCTAGGCAGCTTATGCCAAAACAGTTTATAAAGCTCTTTGGTGACCAATCACTTTTTCAGCTTACAGTTGAGAGAAATAGTGATATGTGCAACAATCAGTTGATTGTCTCTAATGTAGAGCAGTACTTTTTAGCTTTAGATCAGCTAGAGGAGCTGAAGCAAGAGAGTGTTGAGTATATATTGGAGCCAGTGGGTAGAAATACTGCACCAGCGATTGCTCTTGCCTGTATGGCATTAGATGTTGATGAGGTGGTGTTGGTGACTCCATCAGATCATCTTATTCGTAACCACGATGCTTATATTGAGGTGTTAAAAGAGGCGAAGCAACTTGCCCTTGAGGGCTATCTGGTGACGTTTGGTATTACACCTACTTTTGCAGAGACTGGATTTGGCTACATAGAGGCTAATGGGGTTGATGTAGAGCACTTTCATGAAAAACCTGATGCAAAAAGAGCAAAAGAGTACCTGAATGCAGGTAATTACTACTGGAACTCAGGGATGTTCTGTTTTAGAGCAGGAGTTTTTTTAGAAGAGCTTAAAAAATATTCGCCCAATATGTTTGAGAAGACACAGTATGCTTTTTCTCAAGCAAATAAAGATGGAATGGTACGCATAAAGCATGATGATATGCTTGGTATCCCTGAAGATAGCATAGATTATGCAGTGATGGAGAGGTCTAAAATTGTTAAAGTCATCTCTTCAGATATAGGGTGGTCTGATGTGGGAAGTTTCGATGCACTTGCTAAAGAGTTGCCCAACGATAAAAACAATAACCTAATACTTGCCACCAAACAAGTAGAGCTATTGGGAATTAAAGATAGCATTGTTGTAGATACGCGTGATGCACTCCTTGTCGCAAAAAAAGGCCATTCACAAGATGTAAAAGAGATAGTCCAACGCCTAAACAAAGAGGGGAGCGAGCTAACTAAACTGCATAGTCTTGTGCATCGTCCTTGGGGTACATATGAGGTTTTGTATGCTCATGAAAACTACAAGATAAAGCGTATCGTAGTACACCCCCAAAAGAGGCTCTCTTTGCAAAAACATCTACACCGTAACGAACACTGGATAGTAGTAGAGGGTGAGGCAACAGTACAGGTAGGAGAGTCTACCTTTTTGCTAAAAGAGAATGAGTCCACCTATATAAAACAGACCATGCTACATAGACTCTCAAACAACACCCAAAGAGATATTATCTTAATAGAGGCACAAGTAGGTAGCTATACGGGTGAAGATGATATAATAAGAGCAGAAGATGACTATAGGAGAGCAGATGGCTAAGGTAGCGTTGATTACAGGCATTACAGGGCAAGACGGCTCTTATTTGGCGGAGTTTTTGCTTAAAAAAGGGTATGAAGTGCATGGCATTAAGCGTAGGACTTCTTTGTTCAATACAGACAGGATAGATCATCTCTATCAAGACCCTCATGAAAAAAATGTCAAATTGCATCTACATTTTGGAGATATGACAGACTCTATGAACCTCACGCGTATCATCCAAGAAGTACAACCAGATGAGATATATAATCTAGCAGCCATGTCTCACGTAGCAGTAAGCTTTGAAACACCAGAGTATGTAGCCAATGCAGATGGTACAGGGACACTTCGTATACTTGAGGCTGTAAAGCTTTTAGGTTTAACAAAAAAGACAAAGATTTACCAGGCAAGTACTTCTGAACTTTATGGAAAAGTGCAAGAGACACCACAAAGCGAAACAACACCTTTTTACCCAAGAAGCCCTTATGCTGTGGCAAAAATGTATGCTTACTGGATAACAGTAAACTATAGAGAAGCCTATGATATGTTTGCCTGTAATGGGATACTCTTTAACCATGAATCACCTGTACGAGGAGAGACATTTGTAACCAGAAAGATTACCCGTGCCGCTTCCAAGATAGCCTTGGGGCTCCAAGATAAACTTTACCTTGGAAATTTGGATGCTAAAAGAGATTGGGGTCATGCAAAAGACTATGTAAGAATGATGTGGATGAT
>CAZXGY010000243.1:0-2824 GCA_964640455.1 uncultured Sulfurovum sp. | reverse complement strand
GAAGCAGGTGTCAAAGACTCTGGTGACATCCTACCTGGACATGGTGGCATACTCGATAGAACCGATGGGTATCTCTTTGCAGCACCTATGATGGTTATTGCTCTTAGAGCTTTTTTGTAATCTATGTCTTCTATCGTTCTTTTAGGCTCTACTGGCTCCATTGGAGTCAATACTCTCATCATCGCTAAACGTTACAACATCACTATTGAAGCGATGGTCGCAGGGTCTAACATTGATCTGCTCAACCAACAAATAGCAGAGCATAAACCTAAAACGGTTGTTATAGCAAATATTGCAGACAAACACAGAGTCAATCATAGTGATGTACGTTGTGGTAACGAGGCTATTTTAACGCTTATCGAAGAGTCGAAAAGTCAAACCATTGTCAATGCCTTAGTCGGGTATGCAGGACTTGCACCAACACTCAAAGCTACTAGCCTAGGTAAACGTGTTGCTCTTGCAAACAAAGAGTCTCTTGTGGTGGCTGGAGAGTTTATAGATATGTCACTCATCACTCCTATAGACTCTGAACATTTTGGACTTTGGTACCTCATGAACGAACGTCCTGTCTCTAAACTTTACATCACCGCAAGTGGTGGTGCATTTAGAGACTGGGAACTGGAAAAGATGAAAGATGCTACGTTCTCAGATGCACTTAAACACCCTAACTGGTCTATGGGCAATAAAATCACCATAGACTCTGCAACCATGACCAACAAACTCTTTGAACTCCTTGAAGCCAAATGGCTTTTTAATACCTCCAACATTGATGCAATGATAGAAAAAAAATCTATCATCCATGCCTTGGCAGAGTTCAAAGATGGTTCTACTACTGCCCATTTTGCTGGGGTAGATATGAAACTGCCTATAGCCTTTGCACTTCAAGGAGAAGTGACCGATGAGATACTCTCTCCCACTGATTTACTTGGTATCGGAGGATTGGAATTTTTACCTATAGAGGCTTCTCATTATCCTATTTGGAATATCAAAGAGCATATTTTACAACATCCTCATTTAGGTGTTGTAGTCAATGCTGCCAATGAAATAGCTATTGATAAATTTCAAAAAGAAGAGTGTAGCTTCTTTGGTATGAGTGACATTATTTTAGATGCGTATGAAAAGTTTAAAATGATAAAAGCAAAAAATATTGATGAAATCATTGCTATCGATACAGAAGTAAGAAGTTATGCAAAGAGAAGATAGAGTACTCATTTTACACGGGTGGGGAGGGTCAGATGCACCACACTGGCAAGCAGAACTTGCATGCGAAATAGCAAAGAACTATGGCACTGTCTCTTTCCCTCTACTTGATAATTGTCACTTTCCTTCTAAGAACAGATGGATAAAACAAGTCAGAGAACTACTAAAAACATTTAAACCTCATACTGTAGTCTGTCACTCATTAGCCAATAACCTTTGGATGTGGCTCTGTGAAGAAGACGATATGATAGAGATAGAGAGACTTTTTATGGTCTCTGTACCTAGTTTAACGACCAAGGAAAAAACCATTAAAACTTTTTTCCCTTGCCCTTTACCAAAGTGTATCTATGCAAAAGAGATACAAATGATAGTATCAGATGATGACCCATGGGTAGCACTAAATGAAGCAAAGGGTATAGCAAACCAATATAATGCATCTTTTACCGTACTTAAAAATGCTGGGCACATCAATGCAGACTCTGGGTATGGGAAATGGGCACTGATTGAAAAACTTGTAATGCAAAAAGCCAAGGATGAGACAGAATGATTTTAAGTATCGAGTCAAGTTGTGACGATAGTTCAATAGCCATCACCGAAATAGCCACAAAAAAAATACTCTACCATAAAAAAATCTCTCAAGAAGAGCAGCACTCTTGTTACGGTGGTGTAGTCCCTGAGCTTGCATCACGTCTTCATGCAGTGGCACTTCCTGAAATACTAAAAGAAACAAAATCTTACTTTGACAAACTCAAAGCAGTAGCCGTTACCAATCAACCCGGACTGGGTGTCACACTTTTAGAGGGTATAGCCATGGCAAAAACTTTAGCCGTACTTCAAGACATCCCTCTCATACCTGTACACCATTTAAAGGGTCATATTTACTCTTTATTCATCGAGAAAGAGTCTATCCTACCCCTACTAGTACTTCTCATCTCTGGAGGGCATACACAAGTCATACGTGTAGAAAGTTTTGAACGCATGGAGATATTGGCAACCTCTATGGATGATTCCGTAGGAGAAAGCTTTGATAAGTGTGCCAAAATGATAGGGCTGGGCTACCCTGGCGGACCACTCATAGAAGCACTTGCACTTAAGGGTGATGAAGATCGTTTTGATTTGCCTGTGCCTCTTCGTAACTCTCCTCTCATAGCCTTTTCTCTCTCAGGACTTAAAAATGCTGTAAGACTCAAAGTAGAAGCTTGTGGAGGGAAAGAAAATATGTCAGAACAAGACCGCGCTGATTTAAGTGCAAGTTTCCAAAAAGCAGTCAAATTACACCTACTTCAAAAAAGTAAAAAAATCTTCCAAAAAGAGCGCATAAAAGACTTTGCTATTGTAGGTGGTGCCTCTGCCAATAAATATATACGCAATGCTTATGAAAAACTCTGCGGAGAATTTGATAAAACACTCCATGTTGCCCCTTTGGAATATTGCTCCGACAATGCTGCAATGATAGGGCGTTATGCACTAGATGCTTATGATAAAAAACAATTTGTAGACCCAAATAAAATCGACATTGTAAGTACCAAAAAGCAACAATCTGGAATGCTACTGTAAGCATTCCCAAATACCCCCTATTTTAGCCCTCTTTCCTAAGCTATTTTTAGCTAAAATATATACCATA
>CAZXGY010000242.1:0-2838 GCA_964640455.1 uncultured Sulfurovum sp. | reverse complement strand
AGGTTACGATTAAGTGGCTGAATTATAAAGAGTGTAAAAAGCACGAGAACACAGATAGAGACTAAATCTATCTCACAAGGTATGAAGAGCGACAACTCTTCATACTTCTGTGTACCCTTATTAGAATTTTACAGTAGTAATCTTAGAGAAGAATAAATTACCATTTATCAACCATATACTTAGATAATCTGTCTTTTAGTGACTTGTCTATTTCACTATCCCACACTCCATTCAATAGTTTTCTAAATTTCGAGTTTGTTCTTGCTAATATTTCAACTTTATCAATAATAACGTTTCCATGTTCATACAATAAGTCTTCTAATGGACCAGCAGCAAGAATATCAAATACCTTGTTTTCAGCTATTGCATCAATTTTTTCAAGAATATTTAAAATAACATCAAGACATATATCAGGTTGATTAAATGGTAACTCTAAATCTAGTTCTGAATCCGAAAAAGAATCATTAGATTTTAGGGTAATCCAATTATCAGCAATTCTTGTAATTTCAGTATTAGTCATAATCTTAATTACTCAAACTGCTCTTTAAGTATATCCTGAGCTTGTATCATATCTTTATCTCCACGTCCAGAGAGGTTGACTAAGATAGTTTTGCCTTTTATATCTTCAGACTTCATTTTCTTCAAGTATGCTATCGCATGAGATGACTCAAATGCAGGGATGATACCTTCAGACTGTGAGAGCCATACGAAGGCATCCATCGCTTCATCATCGGTGATGTGGTCGTAGGTGACGATGTTTTCATCTTTTAAGAAGGCATGTTCTGGGCCAATCCCTGGGTAGTCTAGACCTGCACTTATAGAGTGTGCTTCTTGTACTTGTCCATCTTCATCTTGGAGGAGGTAGCTGAGTTGTCCGTGTAAGACTCCTGGGCTTCCTTTTTCTAGTGAACAACCATGTTTACCATCGAGTCCTTCTCCACCAGCTTCTATACCGATACACTCTACACTTTCATCTTGCAAGAAGTGGTTAAAGACACCAAGGGCATTTGACCCTCCACCAATACACGCAATGACTTTGTCAGGTAGACAACCCTCTACCACATCAAGTTGCTCTTTTGCTTCCCAACCTATGATACTTTGTATGTCGCGTACCATCATAGGGTAGGGGTGAGGGCCTGCAACTGTACCTATGAGGTAGTAGGTGTCACGTGCATTGGTTACCCAGTGTCTGATGGCATCGTTCATGGCATCTTTGAGGGTACGGCTTCCACTCTCTACGGCATGTACTTTTGCACCTAGTAGCTTCATGCGAAAGACATTGAGTTCTTGACGTGCTACATCTTTAGCCCCCATGAAGACTTCACACTCAAGCCCGAACAGAGCTGCTACTGTAGCAGTCGCCACACCATGTTGACCTGCCCCTGTCTCTGCGATGATTTTCTTTTTGCCTAGACGTTTTGCTAACACTGCTTGAGCGACACAGTGGTTTATCTTGTGGGCACCTGTGTGGTTAAGGTCTTCACGTTTGAGGTAGATTTTAGCATCTAGCTCTTTAGAGATATTTTCTGCAAAGTAGAGTGCCGAAGGGCGACCTACGTAATTTTTGTAGTAGTAGTCTACTTCAGACCAGAACTCTTTGTCAAAACGTATAGCCTCATAGTCAAGGCGAAGTTGCTCTAAGGCTGGCATAAGTGTCTCAGGTACAAAGCGACCACCAAAGCCTACTTGTCCATTGTCTACGCTACCAAAGTGTCCGTTGTTATCTGGGTCATGAGGGCTTGGTTTTGGGATGTATATTTCTTTGCTTAAATCCATGTTTATCTCTTCGTTATAAATTGATAAGATTATATCGTATGGGAGGTTATAGTTATGCTATACTTCACTTTTATTAAGGGAGTAGCTGTGTTTGAAGTAGCAGAGTACATAGGTATCATTGCATTTGCTGTGTCTGGTTTCTTTGTAGCAGCACGTGCAAAGCTTGACTTCTTGGGTGTGCTTATCTCAGTATTTTTAACAGCTTTTGGTGGGGGTATCATTCGTGATATTATTGTCGATAAAACACCTTACACCTTTACCCATACTATCCCTGCAGTGGTAGTGTTTACCCTTATATTTTTACTTATACTTTTTCGCTTTCATAAAAAAGAGAGTATTGAAAATAGATCTTGGTTTATTATCTCTGATTCTGTAGGTTTGGTTTCTTTTAGTATTACAGGTGCATTGATAGCATTAGAACATGACCTTAATATAACAGGTGTACTAGCACTTTCATTTGTGACAGCTGTGGGTGGGGGTATCACTAGAGATGTTATTATTAACGAAGTACCTTTTGTATTTAAGACAGGGTTTTATGGAACGGTATCTCTACTAGTAGGTCTAGTGATGTATGTACTGCATCTATTTCATATGATGAGCTTTTACCCTATAGTGTTAGTCTTTATTTTAGGTGTAGTACTACGTGTGGTGGCGTATTATAAGAAGTGGTCTATACCTCTGAGATAACTCATTAACCACTCTTTTATCATCTGTAGTTCATCATCTGCGATGGTATGGACTTTAGGGTAACTTTTAAACGTTATGTTAAAGCCACCATTTTGTAGTGTCTCTACCTGTGCTTTAGAAGTAGTATAGGGTAGGACATCATCATGGGTACCATGCGTACAGAGCCAGTTGGCATCTTTGAGTACTGGGTTCATTTCTACAAGTAGAAGTTCAGGGTCATAGATGTACCCACTTATGGCTAGGTAGCCTGCGAGTTTTTTTTCATACCTTGCACCAAACTCAAAGGTAAGGAGTGAGCCTTGAGAAAAACCAAAAAGGAAACTCTCTTCTGCATTAAACTCTTCTTCAAACAGCTCATCAAGTATATCGGTAAGT
>CAZXGY010000241.1:0-2843 GCA_964640455.1 uncultured Sulfurovum sp. | reverse complement strand
AGTTAAGTGCTTGGTTAAGGAATGCTCCAGAACCACAAGCAGGGTCGAGTATCTTTAGTCCTAGCAGATATTCTCTGTAGGCTTCTAATGCCTCTTTTTGTTTAGTTTGTGTTTTATTGAGCTTCTTAGGGTTTTTTGGTACGTCTATCTCTACTTCATCTAACCCTAACTCCTCTTTTTTAGCTTGACACAAAGAGCCTAACGTGTTGTCAACAATGTACTTCGTAATATATTCAGGCGTATAGAAAACCCCGTCCTTCTTACGCTTAGACTTAGAGGCATCAAAGTCATCATCGTTGATGCGTGCTTTGAGTTCTTCTATGTCATTGAGTGAGTTCTCAAAGATATGCCCTAAGATGTTCACATCTATTTCAGAGTTGAAGTCATACGCACTTAACGCCAAAGGACAAGCATTGATGACATCATTGTCTATGACTAACTCATCAAGAAGTGCATTGCTAGCAAAAAGTCCACCGTTGTACTCTGGTATGTTAAGTTTGCTATTACCTTTATTGATGGCATCAAAATATATCTTATAAAAGTGCCAAAGTTCACGGTCTTCTATGTCACCCTCATAGTGGTCTATGATGGACTGTATGGTATTGGGTGGCAAAATACCTCTGTCTTCAGCAAAAAAGATGAACACCATACGGTCTAGTATGGTCTGTGTCTTTTCAAGTAAGATGTATTTGTCTATTTGAGGATTGTTTTGACTAATGTTTTCAAAAAGGTTAGTTCTTAGCCCTGCGTATTTTTTATAAAGCTCGTTAGAAATCTTCTCTTCTTGAAGTTTAGACTGTCTCTTCAGCGTGAGAGGCACATCATCAAAAATGCTCTCTTTGTTGAGTAGTGTGTACAGGAGTATAAACCTCTCTTCATCTAAGTCGAAAAGGTTAAACTCCTCATACTTGTCTGAATGCTCCACATAAAAACGTAACTTCTCAAAGTTAGAAGTAATGATGTATTTACACGTAGGGTGGTTATGTTTATAGTTAAAAGCTTGATTGACTATCTTATCCATAGACTTTGTTTTGGTGGACTTTAGCTCTATAACTGCTATGACCTTATCATCTTTCAAAATTGCACCATCAGCTTTTTTAGAGTCAGAAAGATTTTTCTGTTCTGCTATGAGGTTATAGTCTGGCGTAGGGTTAAGTGTATAACCCAGCACCTTTACAAAAAGGTCATCGAGAAAACCGTACTGATACTGCTCCTCTTTGGAAGTTTTAATATTTTCTATTTTGGGAAGGAAATCAGATTTGTATACCTCATACGCTTCTAATGCTAAGGCTGTCTCTGGGTTATGCAGATAGTTACGAAGTACAGAGTTTTGAAAGAGTGTCATAAAGTAAGCACCTAAATATTTAATACAAAAATTATAACCAACTTACCTTACTTCACCTCAGCAAGCAAATGGTCATACACCTCTAAAGTAGTCTCAAAACTCTCTGTGGTTTCAGACTTCTTTTTTTTCATCTCTTCTTTCATAAGCATAGTCAGTTCTCTCAGGCGACGTGATACTTCTCGTTTGCACCCTTTTTGTCCACGTACATTACAGTTATCTATAAGGGTAATAAGTTGAGGGAACAAAGACGCTGTAAGCTTATTGTACATTTCACTGTACGCTCGTACTTCTAAAAATTTCTCTATGATTTTTGTCTGTTCTTTGGTGTAGCCCCATACTTCATCGATATAGGCTATTTGATCATTAATATGTTTATGTTTATTATTTTCTACTATAGAGCGTTTTTTCTTTAGTTTTTCTATCTCTTTATAGGTATCACTTTTGGGCTTAAAACCTTTTTTGTTATTTTGCCAAAATAGATAAAATAGAATTAGCAAAGAACCCATAGCTAACCATATCAAGGTAGATGGATAGCTATATCCTAAAATAGATGTTAAGAATATAGCCAAAAAAGGAGAGTATTTTTGCATAGTCTACCCTATAAGTTTTAAGTAATTATAGAGTAGCTTTGCTTTTAAAGCTCTATTTTTAGAGCATCTAATGTCTCATATGTCAATCCGCCTGTAGCTAAGCTGTTATCTCTTTGAAATTTGTCTAAAGCATTTTTAGTACCTTTTCCTAAAACACCATCAGCTTTACCTGCTTTGTATCCACTATCTGTTAAGGCAGACTGTATCTTTGCAATAACTTCTTTATTCATATTGGTCTGACATAAAATACGTTTCCATCCTATCTGTGTACCTGCTATTTTCTTACGTTTTTTCATCATTTTGTACTCAGCTTCTATTGGTGTTTTCACCTCTTTAGCTTCTGAAGCAAGTTTCTGTACAACTACAGCTGTTTTTACTGCTGGTACAACACTCTCTTCTACTCTTGCAGGGCTATCTATTACTATCTTTGTAACTTCTACTGTTTTAGCTTTCTCTTCAGTAAGACAGATTTGATGTCCTGTATATTTATACTCATCATCTACATTATCTTGTGCATGTACCCAGTCAAACCTAGCTTCACTTTCAAGTTCTGTTTTTTCTATGGTCTCATAAAGTGCTGGTTTAGCACTGTACTTCACTTGAGAATCAGAAAGTAGTTTCTTCACTTTTACTACTTTTGTTTCGGCAGGAATTTCTACTATTTCTGTAGTAGCAGGAGATTTTAATACTCTTTTCTTAATACTTCTATACTTTGCCGGTATTTTCACCAAACACATAATCTCACCCGTAGCACCAGAGACTTTTTGTGCAGGATTTTGCCCTTTTTTCCAAACAGTCTTTTCAGCTTCTACAAGTACTTTTTCTTCTGTCTCTTCATAGACTGCTGGTACTTCTACTATCTCTTTGCCTGCTGGTTTAACGATAACAGTTTGCTCAACCATTTCAAA
>CAZXGY010000240.1:0-2848 GCA_964640455.1 uncultured Sulfurovum sp. | reverse complement strand
TCAATTGACACATATCAAGGGAACCTAACCTAAATCGGAGTATAATCCTCCTCTTTAAAACTCAATTTTATGTTATCTTAAGATTAACAGCGTAATATGCAGAAAAGCTAATAGGACTAATTTAGTCTTATTTAAATTGAGTATCGTTTTCAGAAGGAAAAAAATGAACGTTTATTTAGACAATAACGCAACGACTATCGTAGACCCACAAATATTTACAGCGATGGAACCTTACTTCGTACAAAAGTACGGAAATCCTAACTCACTTCATGCATTTGCATCAGATACACATCCTGGCATTAAGACCGGTATGGAAAAAATCTATGCAGGGATCAACTCACCAAGAGGTGACTCTGTTGTCATTACCTCTTGTGCCACAGAGAGCAATAACTGGGTACTCAAGTCTATCTACTTTGAGTACATCCTTACAGGTAAAAAGAACCATATCATGGTCTCAGAAGTAGAACATCCTTCTATCATCGCAACGGCCCGATGGATAGAGAGCATGGGCTGTAAAGTAACCTACTTACCTATAAACAATGAAGGTATCGTAGACGTTCAAGCAGTGAGAGATAACATTACCGATAAGACAGCACTTGTTTCTGTCATGTGGGCAAACAATGAAACGGGTGCTATTTTCCCTGTAGAAGAGATAGGTGATATTTGTGAAGAACATGGTGTATTGTTTCATACAGACGCCGTTCAAGCCATAGGTAAATTGCCTGTGAATGTACAGTCATTTAATGTTGACTACCTTACCTTCTCAGCACATAAGTTTCACGGACCTAAAGGGGTAGGAGCACTTTACATCAAGAAAGGTAAAGAGCTTATGCCTTTACTTCATGGTGGTTCACAAATGGGTGGATACCGTTCAGGTACACTTAACGTGGCCGGCATCGTAGGTATGGGTAAAGCCATAGAAGCTGCGGTGGATGCACTAGACTTTGAAATGACAGAAATCAGAGAACTCAGAGATGACTTCGAAGATGAACTTCTCAAAATCGAAGACACTTTTGTGGTCACGCCTAGAAATAAAAGAACACCAAACACTATTCTTATCTCTTTTAGAGGGATAGAAGGTGAGTCAATGTTATGGGACTTAAATAGAGCGGGTATTGGAGCTAGTACAGGGTCTGCTTGTGCTTCTGAAGATTTAGAAGCAAACTCAGTCATGGAAGCCATAGGAGCTGCCGAGGACTTGGCACATACTGCTATACGTTTTTCACTTAGCCGTTACACCACAGAAGAAGAGTTAGAGTACACACTTAAAGTAGTACAAGCAGCCGTGATTAGACTTAGAGGAATCTCAAGTTCTTATGCGTATGCTCCAGAAGGTCATGAATCAGGACTTGATTCACACCATCACTAGGGAAATGGTCGATTATATCGACCCTACACATACGGTAAACCCGTAGGTTCGATGAAATCGAACAAAAGATATTAAAGGAAAGACATGGGAATAGATAGTTTAATTGGCGGTACCATCTGGGATGAGTACAGCGACAAGGTAACAGACCTTATGAATAACCCACAAAACATGGGTGAAATTACAGAAGAACAAGCAAAAGAGATGGGTGCAACACTTATCGTAGCAGACTTTGGAGCAGAGAGTTGTGGAGATGCAGTACGTCTTTACTGGGCAGTTGATCCTAAAACCGATATGATTCTTCTTTCAAAATTTAAAAGTTTTGGATGTGGTACAGCAATTGCCTCTTCAGATACTATGGCTGAACTATGTAAGGGTAAAACAGTCGATGAAGCTGTAAAGATTACTAACATTGATGTAGAATTAGCAATGCGTGACAATCCAGACACTCCTGCTGTTCCACCACAAAAAATGCACTGTTCAGTAATGGCGTATGACGTGATTAAAAAAGCTGCTTCACAATACAAAGGTGTAGACATGGAGAGCTTCGAAGAAGAGATTATCGTATGTGAATGCGCAAGAGTCACACTCTCTACACTTCAAGAAGTCATCCGTCTTAATGACCTTACTACTGTAGAGCAGATAGCTGATTACACGAAAGCTGGAGCATTCTGTAAATCATGTATCCGCCCTGGTGGACATGAAGAGAAAGATATCTACTTAGTAGATCTTTTAGAAGAATACGAAAAAGAGAAACTAGCGGGTAAAGCATCTCTTGGTAATGAAGGTTCATCTACGGATGATTTTTCTGGTATGACTATCGTTCAGCGTATTAAGGCTGTAGATAAAGTAGTGGACGACAACATTCGTCAAATGCTCATCATGGATGGTGGAGATATGGAAATCTTGGATATTAAAGAAAACGGTGAAAACTTTGACATCTACATCCGTTACTTAGGTGCATGTAATGGTTGTGCCTCTTCAAGTACAGGTACACTCTTTGCGATTGAAAACATTTTAAAAGAGAAACTTAGCGATAAGATTCGCGTATTACCAATCTAAGTTATTCACATCCCCTTTTTCCTTTAGCTATAAAGTAGGTTGTAAAACCTACTTTATAGTGTATATTCTCCTTACATAAAATCTATTTTAAGTTCATGTCCTGTTGCTTTAGCATACTTCATAAGTGTTTCTAATCTTGGTGACATTGTACTTTTAAAGCTTTCTAGTCTTGAAATATTGCTCTTTTTAGTTCCCATAATATCTGCCAATTTTTCTTGGGTAAGTCCTGCTTTTTTTCTCATGCTTATAAGCTTTTTTTTGAGTAGATACTCAGGAGTAAGCTCTTCATACACTGTTTTTACTTCATCATTTTTAAGTGCTTCTGCTTTAAATACTTTTAGTGTTGTTCTACTCATTTCAACTCCTTTAATCTTTTACGTGCTTTATCTAATGCTTTTTTTGGTGTTTTTTGACTCTTCT
>CAZXGY010000239.1:0-2851 GCA_964640455.1 uncultured Sulfurovum sp. | reverse complement strand
AATTATAATAAAGATGATTCTCTTATTGTTGAAACTATTATTGCTATTGGTCAGAAGTTCAATTTAAAAATTATTGCTGAAGGTGTAGAAAATGAAGAGGTTTTATCAAAGCTAGCACATTTTAAATGTGATATCTACCAAGGTAACTATAAATATAAATCCATGCCTCTGGAGAGTTTTGAAAAACTTTTATAAATAGAGATGTACGTATTAACGTACATCTCTTATCTTATAGTGCTTTAGTTGCCAATGTTGCTATTCTAGAAGCAAATGCTCCTTTATCTTTCGGTTCTAAACCTTCAGAGAGTTTTGCTGAATCAAGCAGTATCCATGAAAGGTCATCAAAGAGTGCTGTATCTTCTAAGGCATCTAACTTTTTAATCATCTCATGGTCTGGATTAATCTCTAAAATAAGTGGTGTTTCAGGTGCTTCTTGTCCCATTTGAGCAAACATCGCTGCCATTCCTGCCATAGGGTCATTAGGATCTTTAAGTACACATGATGGACTTGAAGTCAATCTTGAAGTCGTCTTTACCTCTTTTACCTCTTCACCAAGTACCTCTTTGATTTTATCTGTTAAAGATTTAAACTCTTTGGCTACCTCTTCTTTCTCTTCTTCTGTTTTAGAATCAGGTGCATCGATAGAAGTAATATCTTTAAGACTCCACTCTTTATACTGTCCTATCATAGGAGTAACAATGCTATCTACCTCTTTATCATCCATAATAAGTACTTCGATATTTGCTTTTTTATAGGCTTCTAACAATGGAGAGTTTCGAAGTACTTTTTCATCTTCACCTGTAATATAGTAAATCTCTTTTTTCTCAGAGTCTCCACGACTTGTGTACTCTTCAAAACTTACTAGTCCATCTTCAGTAGAAGATTTATATTTTACAATGTCAAGAAGTAACTCTTTATTTACATGATCAGTATAGACACCCTCTTTCATTACACGGTTATATTGTGTTACAAAAGTATCTGCCTCTTCACCCTTAAGCTTTTTAATCGCTTGAAGTATCTTCTTCGTTGAGTTTTGCTTAATGTTTGCCAAAATTTTATTCTCTTGGAGTAACTCACGGCTTACATTGAGTGGTAAATCTTCAGAGTCTATAATACCTCTAACAAAACGCAAGTATGAAGGTAACAACTCTTTATCATCATCCGTAATAAAGACACGTTTTACATACAACTTCACACCTGGTGTATAGTCTGCTCTATATAAATCCATAGGTGCTGTTTTTGGGATGTAAAAGAGTGTTGTAAACTCTTGAGCACCTTCAACTTTATTGTGCAAGTATGTCAATGGCTCATCACTATCATGTCCTATAGTTTTATAAAACTCTACGTAATCCTCTTTTTTAAGCTCAGACTTAGAGAGTGTCCAAAGGGCTGTTGCTGCATTTATTTGCTCAGATTTATTCACTGTTTTAGTCACTGCATCATCACCCTCACCCTCTGTCTCATCTTCTGCGTAGTTGAGCATAATAGGATATGCGATATGATTAGAATACTTCTTAACAATCTCTTGAGTACGCCACTTATCTAAAAACTCTTTCTCATCCTCTTTAAGCTTAATATAAATTACCGTACCATGAGACTCTTTAGTCACTGGTTTTACTTCATACTCACCAGAACCATCAGTTGAGAACATATATGCTTGATCTTCTCCAGCTTTTTTAGAAATAACATCTACTTTTTCTGCCACCATAAATACAGAGTAGAACCCTACTCCAAACTGACCGATAAGATTAGAATCTTTAGCCGCATCTCCTGTAAGGTTCTCCATAAATGCTTTTGTACCAGATTTAGCAATAGTCCCAAGATGATCCATAAGGTCAGCCTCATTCATCCCTATACCATTATCACCAATAGTTAGTGAGCCATCTTCTTTATCAAGTTTAATATTAATCTTTCCAGCCCACTCTTCTGACTTGAATTTTTCATCTGTAAGAGAAAGATAGTTAAATTTATCTAGTGCATCTGATGAGTTAGATACTAACTCACGTATAAATATCTCTTTATTTGAGTAAAGAGAGTGTGTCATGAGCTTAAGTAATTGCCCAATTTCTGTTTGAAACTGATGTTTTGCCATTGGTTTCTCCTGTATTAATTTTATTTAATAGGATTATAATATATTTTTGTAAATATTTCAAGTTTTTTTTAAAGATAGTTTAGTCAAAGTGACTAAAGTTTATATTCTATATGCTCTATAGCTATTTTTTCATTCGTGAATGGCTCTATCATTGCTTCTATTTCATCTAAGTGATAATGTAAGGGAAAGCCTATAGATGAATCTTTTACTGTACTTTCTAAGATGTAATATTTTTGATTATTAATCCATATTCCTTTTTTATCTGCTAAGTATCTATTTTCAAGTGGCACAATCACAAAAATATGTTTGGGTACCAACACAAAATAAGCTTGAATCTTTAGAGAATGAAGCATAGAGATAAGTAAATTACTTTTATCATCACAATCTCCAAAGTTTTCTTGTATCGTTTTTTGAGGTGATTTCTTTTGAAAAGTATTAGTATGGTAGGGGATATTGGTCACATACGTTAAAAGTGATTGTACTTTACAAGTATCACTCTCACATTTATGACTCAGTGTATATGCTTTTTCTTCTATCTCTTTAGAAGTTGTTACATAAGAGGTATAAATACCATCAGATGTACTCACTTGTGTTCTATTGACAATTTCTATAGCCTTAAATGTACCATAAATAAATACGATAAAAGCAATGACTAAGATAAGCAGGGAAAAGTTTTTTGATGTTTCACTGCTTATCATATATTTATAGATTATTGTATTGCTGTTTTACAACCAAGTTTTTGTTGTTCAGCTTGAAGTT
>CAZXGY010000238.1:0-2872 GCA_964640455.1 uncultured Sulfurovum sp. | reverse complement strand
GCTCTGTCTAAAAAACAGCCTTAGGTTTTAAGCTGTTCTTTATAGGATGGTTTGTTGTTTGATATATTTAAGTATACACAATAATCATAAATATTACAAAGATGGTTATATTAATGATAATGAAAATATGAATATTGTATTAAGCTCCACATTTCATACACATTTCTACTCTAGCATGAAAAGTACAGTAACGGCTGTACCAACTACACTAAAGGAGAAGCATATGCAAACAAGAAGAAACTTCCTCAAGTATATTTCAATTGTTGGGATGACAAGTCTTTCGGGTATAACTCTTTATGCAAAGAGTCCGGAGAAAATTATGCAAGTAGAAGCAGTAGGTTCTACACACATGGATGCGTTTTTTGATCCAGACGACTGGCTTTAATCTTTGTCGCTGGGATAGCATACCCAAGGGTATTTCCTTTGGGTATCCCACTTTATATTGACACATTTATATAATCAAGTTATACTAAACTAAAATCTCAAAACATACTATAAATGGAGCATACTACTTATGAAAAAAATAATCCTTTCACTCTTTACACTTTTTACTCTCTCCCATGCAGGAGGCTGTGTACTCGTACAGTCAGGTGATATGAATGTCACATGGAAAGCCTATAAAACACTTGCAAAAGTAGGTGTAGCTGGCACATTTACTTCTGTAAAATATACACCTGTAGCTAAAGAGGGTGCAAACTTTAGAGAGCTACTTGTCGGCTCTATAGTAAGTATAGATGCAACACAGATAAATACAAATAATTCTACTCGAGATGAGACACTGGTTAAGATGTTTTTTAAACAGCTTAAAAATACTACTATCGAGGGTAAGATAATAGTGATGAAAGCAGATAAACGTGTAAAAGGGAAGCCTTATACAGGTATGCTAGATGTAGAATTAAATTTTAATGATAAAACACTTACACTACCTATGAAGTACACCTATGAAAAAGAACATTTTTCTGCAGAGGGTACACTAGACCTCTTTGATTTTGCTGCCAATGATGCACTCACAAGCATCAATAAAAACTGTTATGACCTACATAAAGGTAAGACATGGAATGACGTAAGCATTGGGTTTGCTACGAACATAAAAGCAACATTATGTAAAGTAGAGTTGAAGAAATAGTATTAAACGTAAAATCTTGGGTATAATTTCACATCTATTTTAAGGTTTTACTATGTCAACACACACATCTAATCATCCATCACTTTTAGCACAGTTTCGTTCTTTTTGTTACCAAAACAAAGCCACTGACTTTGAGAAAGCTGTAGAGTACTTCGCAGTTTTTGGTGGTATGGGATGGTCTGTAGATATGACAAAACCTTTAGATAAACTCATCGTAAATAAAGTACTCAATAACTACCGTTACATACATGGTGACCTTACGAAGATAACGCACTCAAAGCCTACATACCACGCGATGCTTACAGCTATAGCCACGGGTGATAGACGTGAATACTCTGCTTTTAAGAAAGTGAATATCGGTAGAGAAGAGGGTGAAGAGGTGATAGACTTTCTCATCAAAGATGGCTTTTTAAAGTTTGATCGTTCTGTAGAAAAACCTGTCAATGAAGCAGATGGTATCTCAGATAAACTACTATTTATTACGCCATTTATGCGTTTTTGGTTTGCTGTGGTTTCTCCTACTTACAAAGGCATCAAAGAGGGTGATTATAAAGAAGTAACGGCACGATGGTCTGGAATAAAGTCAGAATTTACAGCACTTATCTATCAACAGCTTGTATTGGAACTTATACAACTAAGCTTCAAAGAAGAGTTTGAAGGTGATGCCATAGAAACTATAGGCTCATACTACGATAAAAATGTAGAGATAGATATACTTGTAAAACGTAAATCTGGGGCGATGCTTGCAGGTTCTTGTAAGCTGAGTAAACAAAAGATGAATAAGTCTGAACTCACCAAACTTAAAGAGAACTGTGCCAAGGCTGACTTAGAGGTAGATACTTTTATACTCTTCTCTAAAAATAAGTTTTCATCAGAACTTAAAAAAGAGAAAGGCGAGAATGTACGTCTCTTCTCTCTACGTAACCTTGCAAAACTCATGGATAATCTTAGTGAGGCAGACCTATTGGAATATACCAATAAGAAGTATTAACCTCTTATATTTAAAAAGTTTTTAGTACTAATATCATCCCATGGTTTATTGATTTTTACAAAAGCTTCATAGCTCTCTAAAGTACGTTTAAAATCAGCACTTTTTTTACTCTCATCATTGAGTACTTCTTTTAGTGCTACTTTGGCAGCATCCATCATCTCTTTAGGGAAGGTCTTGATTTGTACATTTTCTGGTAGCTCTTGGAGTGCCTTGGCATTTTTATACCTAAACTCTTGAAGCATAGTACCTGTCATTTCTTCACTGGCAGCTGTAATGATAGCTCTATGCTCATCACTTAACTTTTCCCATCGTGCTTTGTTAAAGGTTATCTCTAAGATACTCCCTGGTTCATGCCAGCCTGTGTAGTAGTATGATGCAGCTTTGGCAAAGCCCATCATGCTATCTAGTGCTGGTCCTACCCATTCTGTGGCATCTATGGTACCACGTTCTAGGGAAGTGTATATCTCCCCAGCAGGGAGTAACACAGGGTTTACACCGAGTTTCTTCATGACCTCACCACCAAGCCCAGGGATACGCATTTTAAGCCCCTTGAGGTCAGCTAGAGAGTTGATGGGTTTTTTGAACCAACCACCCATCTGAGGACCAGTAGTTCCTCCTATGAGAGGGTAGAGGTTAAACTTACCGTACATCTCACGCCAAAGCTCATACCCACCACCAAATTTCATCCATGTAATCATCTCTTCAGATGTAAGACCTAGTGGCATACCACCAAAGATACTAAAGGCAGGGTTCTT
>CAZXGY010000237.1:0-2876 GCA_964640455.1 uncultured Sulfurovum sp. | reverse complement strand
ACTTTTGCTTCAGCAAAACTCTTCTCAATAATCTGATACTCTTTCATCTTTGCTTTTATCCAAAGTTGTTCCTCAAGCGTCAGTTTTTTACTATGGAGTGATTTAAGTTTAGCTGCATCATCGCTATCTAGTGCTTCATAGAGGTAGATGTAAGGCAGTGTTGTCTTGCCCTCTTCGTAATCATGCAGAGCTGGTTTACCTAAAGTCTCAGCATCCATGGTAATATCTAAAATATCATCTATCATCTGAAAGGCAATACCAAGGTTACGTCCATAGGTCATATAAGCAGTTTTATCTTTACCCGCAAGCAGTGCAGCTGCTCCTGCTGCTGCTTCCATAAGTGAAGCAGTCTTTTGGTAAATCATCTTAAGATAAACATCTCTATCAAGATTAAATGCTTTTGAAAGTGACACATCTTTCAGTTCACCAAGGCTAAGTTGTACAACGGCATTAGAGACTATTTTAGAGACTTCTGGACTAATATTATTTAACTCTAAAAAGCCTTTAGAATAGAGAATATCTCCTAACATAATAGCTGTTTTGTTTCCATAAAGTGCATTGAGTGAAGGCTTGGAACGTCTTGTATCTGCATCATCTATAACATCATCATGAAGTAGGCTTGCCGCATGTATCATCTCTACGATAGCAGCAGTTTTCACGACAGAGAGTCCTGAACCTGCTATTTTTAAAATAAGTTTTGCACGAAGTCTTTTACCATGAGGTAATTTCGTATAGAGAGAAGTGACCTCTTTATCATCCAACTCTGCTATAAACTGTTCTATTTTTCTCTCTACTGCACTTAACATATACTTTCCTACTTAAATCATTCAATCAAAAGGTAATAATTATAACAAATTATCCTAATTATTTTCCGTGTTGTTCAACAAAGGCTTCATAATCACCCTCAAAGTCAATTATTGACCCATCTTCATTGATTTTAATAATACGATTAGCAAAAGCATCAATAAGCTCTCTATCGTGAGAGACACAAATCACTCCACCTTTATAGTTATGTAGTGCTTCACCAAGAGCAACAATCGCTTCTAAGTCTAAGTGGTTGTTTGGCTCATCCATTACCAAGTAGTTTGAGCTATCCATCATAATCTTAGAAAGCATAACACGGTGTTTTTCTCCACCAGAACAGGCATCTATCTTTTTCTTCTGTTCTTCACCAGAGAAGAGCATACGTCCAAGTGTTTTACGTATATCATCTATATGCCACTTCACATCAAAGCCTTGTATCCACTGTGGAAGCTCTTCATCTCCTACAACGAGGTCTGTTGTGTTCTGAGGAAAGTAAGAGTAGGTAATCGTTTGTCCCCACTTCATTGTTCCACTGTCAGCTTTTATCTCTTCCATAAGGATTTTAAGTAAGGTTGTTTTCCCTACCCCATTCGTTCCGATGATGGCAATTTTATCTTCACTTTTTACTTGAAAAGAGAGGTTTTCAAAAACCACTTCTCCATCATATGATTTTGAAAGACCTTCAACATCAAGTATCTCATTTCCTATATCACGGTGTGGTTTAAACATTATAGACGGATCACGACGTGAAGAGAGTTGAATCGCTTGAACGTCTAGTTTGTCTAGTTGTTTTTGTCTAGAAGTAGCTTGTTTTGCCTTAGAAGCATTTGCAGAGAATCGTTTAATAAAACTCTCTAACTCTTCTTTCTCTTTAAGCCCTTTGGCTCTGTCCGTCTCTGCTTGTTTTGCTATGAGATTTGCAGCAATGTACCACTCATCATAGTTTCCTGTAAATTCACGTATATTTTGGAAGTCAAGGTCAAGGATGTGAGTAACCACACCATTAAGAAAATGTCTATCGTGAGAGATAACCATAAGTGTACCCTCATGACGTTTAAGCTCTTGTTCTAACCATGAAATAGTATCCATATCAAGGTTGTTTGTTGGCTCATCGAGGAGTAGTACATCTGGCTTAAGGAAAAGCACTTGTGCAAGTAAGATTTTGAACTTATCTCCACCTGTAAGTGTAGACATAAGTTCTCCATGCTGTCCTACAGGAAACCCTAGTGACTGAAGGAGTTTTTCTATCTTTACATCAGACTCATAGGTAGGGTCTTCATCTGCACATATCATCTCTAGTTCACCTAGACGGTTATTGACCTCATCAGATTCAAAGTCACCCTCCACGTAGAGCTTCTCTTTCTCTTTTTGTGCATCAAAAAGTTTTTTATTTCCATAGAGTACGGCATCACTTAGTGTATAGTCTTCAAATGCATACTGGTTTTGAGAAAGCATCCCAAGTTTGAGTCCTGGTTGAAGTTGTATTTCACCATCACTCTGTTCTAGCTCTCCAGCTAAGATTTTCATAAATGTTGATTTACCTGCACCATTGGCACCTATGAGTCCATAGCGTTTACCTATATCCATTGTCATATTAATTTTATCGAAAAGTACTCTCTTTCCGTATCTTTGTGTTAAGTTTACTGTACTAAGCAAGTGTTATCCTTGTATATTTATATCTTTATAATTAACGTGATTTTATCGAAATGTGCTGAAAGTTGAGAAAAGTTGCTATGATGGATATTAACGATAAGTATATAACTTCCAACAATTAAGCAAAAATCACTATAATAAATCCATGTCAATAGCCCCAAACTTCTCAGTAAAAACTAGCATCAAGTTATCATTATCACCTCGTATCTACCCCTTTGTTTTAGTATGATGTATTATACTGCAATAAAAGTATACATAGTAAATGACATTATTAGTTTATAGATAATAGAACTAGGTATTTTGAGAAAAAATATATTTCTAAAATGCCCTTATTTTTATTTATGTATTCTGATAGAATTTAATTAATATTAAGAAGGAGATTTTGTTATGACCAACACAAGAGGATATACTTATTTATT
>CAZXGY010000236.1:0-2927 GCA_964640455.1 uncultured Sulfurovum sp. | reverse complement strand
ACACGTTTGCCTTCTGTAGGTTCTTCTGTCCCTAATGCTATTTTCATAAGTGTAGATTTACCACAGCCATTTTGCCCAACAACAGCGATGCGTTCACCTGAGTTTAGATGAAAATCAACATCATCAAGCAGGAGTTTTATATCATATTGTTTTTTGATATTAAAGAGGTCTACAAGTGCCACAAATTATCCTTAAGTGTAATTGCCGTAATTATATCAAATTGAGACACTTTTAAGGCTTGATTAGGTATATTTCACCATTATGTAAACAAGGACAACAATGTTAGAAATAATCATTATCTTATACTCTATTTATACCTTTATGAAAGTCTATATCTCTATTATGCAAATAGGGTATATCAATATAGAAAAAAGAAAAGACCCTGTACTTATGCCAGCAGGAAAATATCTCATTGCAGGTAACTATGCTGTAGCCAATGGTAAGGTAGAGTTAGTTTCTACTTTTGTGGATTATCTTATGTTTATCTGGTGGGTATTTTCTGGGTTTGCATGGCTCTCATCAGTCATACAAGTAGAAGGGACTATTTTACAAGCTGTACTTTTTTTATTTGGATTTATTACAGTTAACTTTATAGTGGGACTTCCTTTTGAACTCTATTCTAAGTTTAAAATAGATGAAGATTTTGGATTCAATAAGATGACAGCAAAAATGTTTGTTATTGATACCCTTAAATCTAGTATGCTTTTTATCATCATTGGTGGAGCTATCTTTGCACTACTTGCATGGATATTAAACAGCTTTGAAATGTGGTGGCTATGGGGCTTTGGTGCTATGTTTACTGTAGCAGTCCTTGCTAATGTACTTATGCCTACTTTTATGGGACTGTTTAACAAGTTTACACCCATAGAAGAGGGTGAACTCAAAACAGAAATATCTGCGATGATGGATAAAGTAGGACTCCAAAATGATGGTATTTTTGTGATGGATGCATCTAAACGTGATGGAAAACTCAATGCCTTTTTTGGTGGGCTTGGTAAGTCTAAACGTGTCGTACTTTTCGATACTCTTATAGAGAAGCTTAATACCAAAGAGCTACTTGCTGTCATAGGGCATGAGTTAGGGCACTTTACACATGGAGACATATGGAAAAATATAGGGCTTATGGGGTTATTACTCTTCATTGCTTTTTATCTTTTTGGTCACTTGCCTGATGCACTCTTTACTCAAATGGGTGTCATGCCAGAAGCAGGTGTACAGATAGCCATGCTTATGTTGCTTCTACCACTTCTAAGTTTTGTATTTACACCGTTCATGTCAGCAGTAAGTCGTCATAACGAATATGCAGCAGATGAGTTTGGTTCAGCTATGGGAGGTAAAGAGAACTTAGTCTCAGCTCTTATGAAACTTGTGACTGAAAACAAGTCTTTCCCTAAGTCACACCCTTTGGTTATCTTCTTTTACTATACACACCCTCCAGTACTGGAACGTCTTAAAGAGCTTGGGTTTGATGCTTCTAACACCATCGTAGGTGAAGAGGCAGCATTGCCTCAAGATGGTATCTTTGCTTTTGTGAATAAAGATGACCATTAAACAAGCCCTCACATGGGGAAGAACAGAGCTAAGTGATGTCTGTGAACGACCACAGTATGAAGCAGAACTTCTTTTAGCGTACCATTTACAGCAAGAGCGTATGTATCTTATTACACATGAGAGTGATACGGTAGAAGCGTTAGAAGTCTATCAATCTCTCATCCAAAGACGAGCCAATAATGAACCCTATGAGTACATCGTAGGTGAGGCTAGTTTTTATGATATTCATTTGAGTGTAGAAGAGGGTGTACTTATACCTCGTCCTGAAACAGAGATACTGATAGACCTCGTGGCAGACATTATTGAAAAAGAGAATATTGTAAATATTGGAGAAATTGGTGTAGGTACGGGAGCTATTTCCATAGTACTTGCACGTAAGTTTCCAGAACTTAGAGTAGTGGCTACAGATATATGTGAAGCACCTTTGCGAGTAGCACAGAGAAACATAGAGACTTTTTGTTTAGAGAAACAGATAACACTGCGTAAGTCTAACCTTATAGATGAGGTGAGTGAGCCTGTCGAACTCGTGGTTTCAAACCCTCCTTACATAGCAGAAGATTTTTTGCTAGAGTCAAATGTAATAGACTATGAACCCAAAGAAGCACTCTTTGGTGGTAGTGTAGGGGATGAACTTCTTAAACAAATCATCTTAGATGTCAAAGCTAGAGGCATTAAATGGTTAGCCTGTGAAATGGGCTATGACCAAAAAGAACCTCTCTCAGCTTTTGTTAATGAACTTGGAGTAAAATCCATAAAATTCTATAAAGACTTAGCAGGTTTCGATAGAGGCTTTGTTATACAATTTTCGTAGGGTGCGTTTGCTAACGCACCACACAAGGAAGCTTAAATACTAACAGACTTTCGCCGTAAGGCTTAAAAAAGTGAATAAGGACAAAAATGAAAAAATATTTTAAAATGACAACGATTGCTTATCTCATCTTACTTGGAGCTACACTTGGTGCAGGACTCTTTGCTGGTGTTGTTGTAGCACCTGTCACTTTTCATACAGAAATTTGGTTAGGTTCTGAGGTACTTAGTCATTACCAAGAGGGGCTTATCATGACACAAAACTTTGTGAAGCTCTCTTATTTAGTAACGACTACTATCATTGCTGTAGTACTTTATGAAGGGTACAAATACAAAAAGTTCGAGAGAGATACTATCACGCAAGTGGCTACTTTTTTTGTGATTGCCACAGGTTTGATGTTCGGACAGTATTATTTACCAGATATCCTTACTATGCAAATGGCTGGAGAAGAGATGACAAAATCAGCAGCTTTCATCAACACCCATAAAGGGAGCGAGATTAACTTTAAGATTTTTTCTTTGGCTCTTTTGGTATTGTTAGTACGTAATATGCAAAAAGCATGTAAATA
>CAZXGY010000235.1:0-2935 GCA_964640455.1 uncultured Sulfurovum sp. | reverse complement strand
TACGGTTGATTGTCTCAATCATATGAATAGGAATACGAATTGTTCTTGCTTGGTCTGCAATAGCACGAGAAATCGCTTGGCGAATCCACCATGTTGCGTAGGTAGAGAACTTGTACCCTTTTTCATATTCAAATTTATCGACCGCTTTCATAAGCCCGATGTTACCCTCTTGGATAAGGTCAAGGAATGGAAGCCCACGGTTTGTATAACGTTTTGCAATAGACACAACAAGTCTAAGGTTAGACTTTGCCATACGTGTTTTTGCTACTTCTGATTTGGCTTTACCTTGACGGATTTGACCAAGAATGTCTTGAAGTTTTTCTTCACTTAAATCAAATCCACCTTTAGATGCCTCACGTGTTTCAAAAAGTTTTTTGATTTCAACATAAGTACTTACCATAGTAGTCTCTGGTACAGAATCTATAATGTCATCTTTATCCATGTTGATAATGTTATCGAGTAACTTAAGGTGGTTTTCTTTGAGTGTCTCGTTAAACAGAGGAAGTTTGTACTCAAGTCTTTTTAACTCTTTATCAAAACTATCATCTGAAGTAAGAGCAGTTTCCATCGCTTTTACAAGCTCATTAATGAGTTTAGATGTTGGACCAAGATTTAAAAGAGCAGCTTTAAGAAGCTCTTTTTTATAAGCAATTTTAAGACGTTCATGTAAAATAGCTACAGGATCTGTTTCAGTTTCTAAAAATGTATCTAACTCTTCACGTGCTTTCATCCACTCTTTTTTAGATTTTTCGAGTGCTTTAAAGCTCTCTACAACTTGCTTGACACGTTTATCATCTTTTGGTTTCTTAGCTGCTTCTTTTTCTTCAGCCGTCTCTTCTACACCATCATCATCTGAAGCTTTTTCATCTTCAAAAGATTTGAAAAGTTCTTTTACGCGTCTTTCACGGTTAAGCAAAGGCTCTTTATAGTTGATGATATACCCGATAAGATAAGGAACAGAACAGATAGCATCGATAATGATATCTTCACCCTCTTCAATACGCATAGAGAGATCAACTTCTTCCTCTTTAGTAAGAAGGGGGATTTTACCCATTTCACGAAGGTACATACGTACTGGTGAGTCAGAACGACTCCATTCGAGAATTTCTTTTTCTTTGTTAAGATCAAACTCATCATCATTGCCACCCTCAGCGAGTTTTTTACGTGCATCTTCACGTCTTTTTTTCTCTTTAGCTGTAAGATACTTTGCGTGTTCTGATGCAGAAATAACTTCTACCTTTGCATCTGTTGCAAATTTGTTAATCTTCTTAGCTTGTGCAGCAGTGGGTTGTTTGGTAAACTCTTTAGCGATGTTTTCAAGTGTTACTACATCAGCTTTTTTCTTAGAAGTAAATAATGCTTCTATATTTTTCATACTGTCTTTTGCTGCCATTTTTATCCTTGAAAATGTGAGGTGAAATACCTCAGAAATAATTAAGATGGATTATACCGAAATTACATTGATTTTAGCAGTGAATTTGATAAATTTTAAATTTTTGGCTATAATCGCGAAAATATTAAACGAGGGCAACCTCCATTTTAAGGATGAAATTTGCAAGGTAAAGTTTGGAAATTTGGTGATAATATCGATACAGATTTAATCATCGCAGCAAGATATCTCAATACTTCTGATGCTCAGGAGTTAGCTAAATATGTAATGGAAGATGCAGATCCTGCATTTGTTTCAAAAATGAGCCCAGGTGACATTATCGTTGCTGGTGAAAATTTTGGATGTGGTTCAAGTCGTGAACATGCTCCTATTGCACTTAAAGCTGCAGGAGTCTCTGCTATTATTGCACCTACATTTGCACGTATCTTTTATAGAAATGCATTTAATATGGGTCTACCTATCTTCGAGCTTGCAGAATCTGCAGAGATCGCTGAAGGTGATACAGTAAGAGTAGATATGGAAGCAGGTGAGGTGATAAATGTGAGTCAAGCTAAAACATATAAATTTACACCTATCCCTGAGTTTATGCAAGAGTTAGTAGATGCAGGTGGACTTATAGAGTTCGCAAAAAAAGAAATAGAACAGAAAAAGGCATAAATAGAATGAGCAATAGTTATAAAATCGGAGTTATTAAAGGTGATGGGATTGGTCCTGAAATTATTGATGAGGCTATCAAGGTTCTAGATGCTATATCTGTGACACAAGGGTTTAACCTTAAGTATGAAGAGATGTTACTTGGTGGTGCAGCTATCGATGAGACTGGTGTACCACTTCCTGATGAGACTATCCAAGGTGTAAAAAAGTGTGATGCTATTTTATTTGGTGCTATTGGTGGACCAAAATGGGATAACCTTGAGAGACATTTACGTCCAGAGTCAGGATTACTTGGGCTTAGAAAAGAGATGGGAACATTCGCAAATCTTAGACCAGCAATGGTATATGATGAGTTAGTGAATGCATCAAGTCTTAAGCCAGAGGTTATCCAAGGTGTAGACATCATGGTAGTACGTGAACTTACAGGTGGTATCTACTTTGGACAACCTAGAGAACTTCATGCAGATAAAGCATTTAATACAATGGTATATACTCGTGAAGAGGTACAACGTATCGCTGTAGTTGCATTTGACATTGCTATGAAACGTGATAAACGTATCTGTTCTGTAGACAAAGCTAACGTACTTGAAGTTAGTCAGTTTTGGAGAGAGATTGTTGAAGAGATATCAAAAGATTACCCAGAAGTAGAACTTACACATATGTATGTAGATAATGCTGCGATGCAACTTATTCGTGATCCTAAACAGTTTGATGTCATCTTAACAGGAAATATCTTTGGTGATATCTTGTCTGATGCAGCATCAATGCTTTCTGGTTCTATTGGATTGCTTCCAAGTGCTAGTACAGGTAAAGGTGTTGGACTGTTTGAGCCTATTCACGGTTCTGCTCCAGACATCGCTGGGCAAGGTATTGCTAACCCGTTGGCAACTA
>CAZXGY010000234.1:0-2939 GCA_964640455.1 uncultured Sulfurovum sp. | reverse complement strand
AACTCAACTAAAAAGTAGTATACAATGCAATATAAAATAGCAGTAATTGGTTTAGGTTATGTAGGGCTACCATTAGCCCATGCCTTTTCCAAGAAATACAAAGTTATAGGTTTTGACATCGCACAGTGGCGTATAGATGAACTTAACTCTGGCATAGACCGTACGCTTGAACTCAGTGAGACACAAGTGAAAGAAGCTTTATCCAACGGTATGTCCTTTACGAGAAAATTGGAAGACATTGCTGACTGTAACATTTACATCGTTACTGTACCAACACCCATAGACAAACATAAAAAACCAGATCTTACTCCCCTCATAAAAGCTTCAGAATCCATAGGAAAAGTACTTAAAAAAAATGATATCGTCATCTATGAGTCTACAGTTTATCCAGGAGCAACAGAAGAAGAGTGTGTTCCTGTGCTAGAAAAATTTTCAGGACTTAACTTTAATAAAGACTTCTTCTGTGGCTATTCACCTGAACGTATTAATCCAGGAGATAAAGAGCATACTGTAACCAAAATACTTAAAGTTACAGCCGGTTCTACCCCAGATATAGGAAAAAAAGTAGATGACCTTTATGCTAGTGTTATTACTGCAGGTACACACTTAGCACCCACCATCAAAGTAGCAGAAGCAGCCAAGGTCATAGAAAATTCACAGAGGGATGTCAACATTGCCTTTGTCAATGAGCTTGCCATTATCTTTAACAAACTAGACATCGATACAGAGGCCGTTCTAGAAGCGGCAGGAACCAAGTGGAACTTCCTCCCTTTCCGTCCAGGTCTTGTAGGTGGTCATTGTATAGGTGTAGATCCTTACTATCTAACACATAAAGCTCAAGAAGTGGGGTACAATCCAGAGATTATCTTAGCGGGACGTAGACTCAATGACAATATGGGTATTTACGTAGCCAATCAAGTAGTAAAACTTATGATCAAAAAAGGTCAAAAGATTGAGGGGGCTAAAGTATTGGTACTAGGTATCACCTTTAAAGAGAACTGTCCAGATATTCGTAATTCACGTGTGATAGATGTTATACAAGAACTTAAAGAGTTTGGGACAGAGGTAGAAGTGTATGACCCTTGGGCAGATAAAGAAGAGGTAGAAAGAGAATACAACCTTTCTCTCCTAGATACGGTAAACCTTTCAGAGTATGAAGCAGTTATCTTAGCAGTCTCACATGATAAGTTTAAAACACTGGACTTTACAACAAATGATCATCAGGTACTTTTCGATATTAAGTCATTTATAACAACAGATAATGTAGATGGACGTCTATAATGACCGCATTTGAAAAACTTTTAGAGAGGTTTAAAACAGAACAAAAAACTTGGCTAGTCACAGGAAATGCTGGTTTTATTGGTTCAAATCTTACAGAATTTTTACTCCAGCACAATCAAAAAGTAGTTGGACTAGATAATTTTTCTACAGGATATCAACATAATATAGATGATGTACTCTCTAAAGTAGGAGAAGATAAGGTAAAAAATTTTACTTTTATTGAAGGAGATACTTGGAATTTAGAGATATGTAAAAAAGCTTGTGTAGGTGTAGATATAGTCCTTCATCAGGCGGCACTTGGTTCTGTTCCTCGTTCGATTGCAGACCCAATAACCTCTAACCAGTCAAATATTACTGGTTTTCTTAGCATGCTCACAGCAGCAAAAGATGCGGGTATCAAACGTTTTGTGTATGCAAGTTCTAGCTCTGTTTACGGTGATTCAAAAGAATTACCAAAAGTAGAAGAACGCACGGGTAACCTTCTTTCTCCTTACGCAGCTATGAAGATGACAAATGAACTTTATGCAGGAGTATTCCAAAAAACATACGGTATGGAAACACTTGGCTTACGTTACTTTAACGTCTTTGGACGAAGACAAGACCCAGATGGTGCCTACGCAGCAGTTATTCCTAAATGGGTAGGCTCACTACTTACAGATGAAGATGTTTACATCAACGGTGATGGTGAAACAAGTAGAGACTTTACCTACATTGACAATGTTATACAAATGAATCTTCTAGCAGGAACTACACACAATACAGAAGCCTTTGGAGAAGCATTTAATGTAGCTGTAGGAGGTAGAAATACACTCAATGAACTTTATACACTCATTAACAAAGAATTGGATACACATATAGACTCTTTCTCTCAAAAAGAAGCTATATATCGTGACTTTAGAGCAGGAGATATTCGCCATTCAAATGCAGACATTACTAAAGCAAAAAACTTTGTAGGGTATGTTCCAAGTCATGATATATATCAAGGCATGGGAAAAGCTATTGCATGGTATATTAAGAAAATAAAGATAGATAAATGAAAAATAAACTTATAAATTTTAAAACCTTAGGTGATGATAGAGGCTCTTTAATTGCACTAGAAGAAAATTATAATATACCCTTTGCTATAAAACGTGTTTATTATATCTTTGATACAAAAGTAAATGTAGAACGCGGATTTCATGCACATCTAGATTTAAAGCAGATGGCAATAGCTATTAAAGGAAGTTGTACATTTGTTTTAGACAATGGTAAGTATAGAGAAGAAATTCTACTTTCTTCAGCAAGTCAAGGACTACTTATAGAAGGTCTCATTTGGAGAGAAATGAAAAACTTTAGTGAAGATTGTGTTTTAATTGTTCTTGCTAGTGAACACTATGATGAAAATGATTATATTCGAGATTATGATAATTTTTTAGAAGAAGTTCGTAATGATTCATAAACTTGCAGATGTTCAATCTAGTTACATAGGTAAAAACACCTATATTTGGCAGTTTTGTGTTGTTCTGAAAAATGCAAAAATAGGTCAAAACTGCAATATCAATGCTCATGTATTAATTGAAAATGATGTATTGATTGGAGATAATGTAACCATAAAAAGTGGGGTTCAAGTTTGGGATGGCATTACTATGCAAGATAATGTATTTATTGGTCCAAATGTC
>CAZXGY010000233.1:0-2941 GCA_964640455.1 uncultured Sulfurovum sp. | reverse complement strand
TGAAACTGGTGAATATTTGGGTTCTTTCACAGTCTCAGGACTGGTGGAACGAGCTTAAATCATTTTGATATAGAAATCCTATATCTTCCCCTCCCAAAAATGCTCAAAAATCTCAGAAACCAAATCTATCCTCTCAGTAAAACTCTTTTTAGATGCACGTTCATGCACGGTGTGGTCACCATCACCGTAGGGTCCCCAGCCGTCTAGTGTTGCTACGCCTTGTGATGAGATGATGTTGGCATCGCTGACGCCTCCGCGTTTTTCTGTGGGGAGTTGTACATTACATAGTTTGTTGATATGTTCTACAAAGAGGGCTTGTTCAGGGGAGGGTTGCATGACGTCTCTTTGTATGCCACCTGAGAGTGTGGAAGTAGTACCTTTTACATAGGTATGTGCTACTATTTCGTCTATGGCTTTGAGTACTCTATCACGTTCTTCTATGTTAGTGTAACGTAGCTCAAAGGTGAGGTGGGCTTCTGGTGAGATGGTGTTGGCACCTATGCCTCCGTGTATTTTACCTACGTTTACAGTAGTCTCTTTGTCTAAGTCAGTGAGGGCTACGAGTGCCATGAGCTTTTGTGCTGCTTCGAGATTGGCATCTGCACCATCGGAGTAATGGTTACCTGCGTGGGCTGCTTTACCTTTTATGTCTATAAAAAATGTCCCCACACCTTTACGTCCTACCACTACTTCATCGTTAAGTCCTGCGGCTTCAAAAACCATACAGTAGTCATAGGCTTTGGCGATGTCTGCTGAGAGGTACTTTGAATCATCACTGCCTGTCTCTTCATCACTTACAAGTAAGAAGTCTATGTTGTGGATGTCACCGTATTTTTCTTTGGCATTTCTAAGTGCCTGAAGTGCTACATAGTTTCCACCTTTCATATCACAGACACCTGGTCCATAGATCCACTCTGCGTCTTCGGTGAAGTTTTCAAAAGTATCTGGAGGGAATACTGTATCTAGATGTCCTAAAAGAAGTAATTTTTTGCTTTCTATATGTGTAGCTTTAAAATGAAGGTGGTCACCTATTTCTTTTCTTGTATGTTTTTCTAAGTTGTAACCAAGCTCTGTCATCCATGAAGTAAAAATCTCTCCATTTTTATCTACGCCTGTTTTATTTTTGGTCCAAGAATTTATTTCTATGATAGATTTTAGTTCATCAAAATTTTTCTGCATTGGTTACACCTCCCCAATAATAGGCATGTTTTGCCACTATTTATGAAGATATTTTATTAAATGATAGTAAAATAAGAGATTAAATTTATATATTTGGAGGGGTAATATGGATAGAAAAATTGGTATGTGGCTCTATAGTAACAGTGGGGGAGATAAGATACAAAAGAAAATCGTTAAAAAGCTTCTTGATAGGGGTATAGAGACGGTTACAGATATAAATCTTCGTAATGCTATCGCTAAAAAAGGACATATTTATCATGGTAAAAGCCGTGTAGATGAACTTGATCTTTTCTTTTCATATAATGCAGGAGAGCAGACACAGTATCAGATCTTCCTCTATCAGGCACTCAATCGTGTGATACAGATGATTAACTCTTATGATGCTTTTGCACTGACTGAAGATAAGTTTCAAACTTCATTTTTACTTCAGCAACATGGTATTGCAACCCCCGAGTTCCAGCTCTGTCATAGAGATGACTCTAAGCAGCTTAAAAAGATAATGAATAAGTGGTCAAAAATGGTTTATAAACCAACAGATGGCTGGGGTGGAGTAGGACTCACCAAAATAGAAAATCAAGCAACCCTTGATATGCTTCTACCCTTTCTCAATCAGATGGATTTACGTTTTTTCTATGTAGAGAAGTTTGTGAAGTATGATAATACTGATTTTAGGGTAGACATTGTAGATGGTGAGTTTGTAGGCTGTTATGGGCGTAAAGCCTCTAAAACAGACTGGCGTACGAATGTGACTTCGGGAGGTTCAGTCTTTTTACGTGACCCAGATGATGAAGTCATAGCCGTTGCAAAGAAAGCAGCAGAAATATGTGGTACTGACATCGCGGGAGTGGACATCATCTATGATTTAGAACGAGAAGAGTATGTGGTACTAGAAGTCAATGGTATACCAGCCTTCGCTACACCAGAGCAAGAGAAGATGGGACTAGACTTCAATAAGAAGAAGATTGACCTCATTGTTGAGATGATAGATAGAAAAACCAAGAAGTAATATACGGATAATTTGATTATACTCTGGCACCATGCAGATGCAAGCACCCTTCGGGCTAAAGTGCATGGTTTGTCGTATTATCAAATAATCCTTTCAAAGTGTAGAAAATAAATAAGGAGAACAGATGGCAAAAAATAAAAAACAAGAAAAATTACCAAAAATAGGCATGCTATACCTAGACTATGTACTAAGATTTTTTGATAAATCAAACTTTAGAGGTTGGCCAGATAAGATAGAGACAGTCACATATCACTGGAAGAACGATAAAGCACGTTTTATTAAAGAGGTAAAACGTAAGAAGATTGACATTCTTATAGGAAACATCCCTGCAACTGCGTATGAGACATTTAGAGAGATAGCACGTGAACTTCCAAACGTACAGTTCATTCCTTCTATGGACACACAGTTTTCTAACAAGTCTAAAGAGAATGTCACACGTTTTGCGTGGAAGTATGATATACCTATTCCTAAGACATACATCTACTACAATAAAGACAAAGCAGATAACTTTATAGAAGACACTGAGTACCCTAAGATTATCAAAAAATCTTACGGGCCTTCTAACTATGGTGGATACTTTGTACATAAGGTAGACTCTAAGCAAGAAGCTAGAAACCTGCTGGCTCAGAAAAAGTACTCTCCTGCATACTTCCAAGACTTTGTGCCTATGGAAGCAGATGTAAGAGTGATGCTTATAGGTCATAAGCCTGTATGTGCATTCTGGCGTAGAGCACCAGAGGGTGAGTGGTTAACCAA
>CAZXGY010000232.1:0-2954 GCA_964640455.1 uncultured Sulfurovum sp. | reverse complement strand
TCCGTCTCCACCATCATTGAGTGTACCTATTTTTACAATAGCGATGTCTGGTGCTGGTACAAAGAATCCATTGTTCTCTTCTGTATTTGTTCCTGCAGCTACGGTAATCGTTGTTGGATCAGTACCCTCTGTTTGGCTTGCACCTGCTGGGAAGTCGGGATCATTCTCATCGATATCTACAATTGTGTTTCCTGCTGGAAGATTACTCACTGTATAGTTACCATCTACTCCAGTAGTCACAGTTTGTGTGTTACCTAGAGAGTCTGTGATAAGCACATCTACGTTTTGTAAATCTGGCTCACCTGCATCTTGTGTTCCATTACCGTTAAGGTCATCATAGAGGTGACCTGTCAAGGTTGCTGGTACAATTACTATCGTCACATTAAGCTCATCACCTATTGTAGTATTGTCATCTTGATCACCATCTGCTACAGTTGTTATATTAGTAATTGTATGTCCTGCTTCTCCTACATCTACTGTACCTGTAAGTTGAATGTTTACAGATGCCCCATTATCAATAGTACCTACTGTCCATACACCTGTACCTGAGTTATATGTACCTTGACTTACGGTATTACCTATGTAAGTAATTCCAGATGGAAGACTATCTGTAAGGCTTACATTTGTTGCTTGTGCAGCACCATTGTTGTTTACTGTAATTGTAAAGGTAACTGTGTCACCCTCTTCTGGTGTAGCATTATCTACTGTTTTTACTGTAACTAAATCAGCATTAAGATTTACATTATCTACGACCGATGCAGAACGAGGAGAGACAAGATCGCTAGAGACAATTGCTGTATTATTAATTTCATTTACAGAAATATTGTCATCAATTGTAATACTATAGATAACACTTACACTCTCTCCTGGATAAATATCAATACCATCCGAAGCCAAAATCATATGCTCTGGATCATATGCTACATCAGTTGTAGTACTTCTATCAACTGTGGTCAATTCAAGTTTGGCTCTATTAAGCGTAGGAACATCGCCAGGTCCTGCATCACAAAAAGAAAGTACCCAATCTCCATTTGAGTTAACACCATCAAATACATCCAGTGAATCTAATGCTTGACCTATATTTTCATAGAAAGGTGATGCAGTATTATGGTTTCCACTTTTTGCGATGGTATCATACACATTTGCAGAATCTTGATCAAACAGTACATCAAAGTTATCATTTTCATTGGAATGATTATCCAAAAGTTTAACCCTACGACCACTTGGTGAAGTAATCCAAGCTCGCATATCTCCTTTCCATGAGTGTGTCATATTGAAACCTACATTAACATCAGTTACTATATTGGAAGATAGTACATTTATAATATAATTGGTTTCAGTAGGACATCCATTATCTGTGACAGAAAGTCCACTTGTATTTTCATAAGTGTTTGTTAATTGGTTACTAGAAACATAATAAGTTTTTTGTGCACTTGCAGGGACATAGGTAGTTGAGGTAGGCAAGAGATCATCTAAAACAATATGCTTAGTAATTAAATCACTTGAAGCAGGACTATTTACTGTAATAGTATAGTCTACCGTATCTCCAGGAACCACATCTACACCGTTGGCACTGGAAGTTTTGACAATAGAAAGATCGGTAGGTTTAAAAAACTGTATATTATAAAATCCTGTATATTGCGATCCAGGATCAGTATTAGCAGAGCTACCATTTGTATACACATATGTAAATTGAGTAATAGGTGTATCGTTAAAATTATATGTTAAGTATCCATCCGGGTCGGTATTTACAACTGCTACATGACCTGCTTCATAATCAGTTATAGTATTTTGATTTACATTATTACCACGTACAACATTATTTGGAGAGATAGTTGTACCATCAGCAGAAAGTGCCGTAATAATTACCCTATCATCCCAAGTATTTTTATCAATATCCTGAATACGCATATCTTTTAAAATAATTGGTTCAGAAAAGGTAATTGTCGTAGTGACACTTTGAGATGTATTATTAAAATTCAAAGCATAACTTAAATAATCAGCCGTATCATCAGGAGAATTATTTGAAAAATTTGCTGTATCTCCAGTAATATTGATAGAGATATCTACTCCAGATCCATCTACATCAGTATAAGCAGCAGATAAAGAACCAGCAGTCCAACCAAGAGTATTCCAATCTAAAGTTGATGCTTGTAAAGTTACACCAGAAATTATATAAATACCTAAAAATAAGAATACTTTTATCATTTGAATAGTTTGTTGCATTACAGAACTCCATAATTTGACTTATTAGTCAAAAATAATGGTAACCCGGCTATCCATTTTACTTCTCATCTCGAGGTTTTGTAAAAATATACGACCCGTGGCTTTCCGTCCCCGCTTTTCAGACAAGTTTGGCTTTTTCTTGTGATATAGAGGCATTTTACCTAAATAATGTCACAGAAGTGTCATCTTTTCATATTTTATTCACAAAATATGAAAAAATATTAATATTTGTGCTAAATTGATTGAATAAGTAGTGAATAATTGTGAATAACATAAAAATTATAGAATAATGTACTATCTATAATTTAATACAAAAAGGAACTAAAGATATATTGATATTTTAGTGAAAAAGGTCTAAGTACTAAACTTAGACTTTTGCAATAAGTAGGAAGTAAATTATTTTTTGAGTGGTGTTACATACATATTGATATAACGACCTTCTTGGCTTGCTTTGCTCTCTAGATTACCTACATCTTCAAGCATAGGCCAAACACGATTAAGTACATCTACACCCCATTCTGGGTTCGCCATTTCGCGTCCTCTTAAGAATACACGTAGTTTTACATGTTTCCCTTTCTCCAAGAATTCTCTAGCATGTTTAACTTTGTAGTTGATATCATTCTCAGCGATTTTACAAGAAAATTTTACCTCTTTTACTTCAATTTTCTTTTGATTTTTACGGGCTTCTTTTTTCTTTTTTTCTAGCTCGTATTTATGTTTTCCGTAGT
>CAZXGY010000231.1:0-2954 GCA_964640455.1 uncultured Sulfurovum sp. | reverse complement strand
CTACACTTATGAAAATAGCATTAGGGACAGAAGAACCTACAGAAGGCAAACGTGTTGTCAACAGTAGTTTACAAATAGAGATGCTAGATCAACAACCTCACTTTGAAGATACACTCACAGTACGTGATGCCATACTTAACGAACTTACAGAACTTAAAACTGCCCAAGAAGAGCATGTAGCACTTAGCCTAGAAGTAGCCAATGATTTTGAAAACAAAGAACTTTTAGCCAAACTAGAAAATATTACTGCATTTCTTGACCACCATAATGCATGGAACTTAGATGATAAAATAGAACGTATTTTACAAGAGTTCAAACTCAAAGAGTATGAAAGCCGTTTGGTCATCTCACTCTCAGGTGGAGAGCAACGCCGTGTAGCACTGGCTTCTTTGGTTCTTAAAAAACCTGATGTACTTCTACTAGATGAACCTACCAACCACCTCGATGTCTATATGGTAGAGTTTTTAGAAGAGATACTCCTCAAAGAGAAGTTTACCCTGCTCTTCATCTCACATGATAGACACTTCATCGACACTATTGCCACACGTGTCATAGAGGTAGAGAACCAAGGACTAGTAAGCTACAAAGGTGGGTATCGTGACTACCTTGTGCAAAAAGAAGAACGTATGCTTTCCCTTGCAAAAACCCACAATACCCTCATTAAAATGCTCAAACGTGAAGAAGAATGGCTAGGTAAAAGTGTTAGGGCTAGAGAGAAGCGTAACCAAGGACGTAAGGCTAGAGTGTTTGAGCTACGTGAACAAGCTAAAAAGAACCCTACACTCATACGTAAAATGCAAGTAGAACTCGAACGTGAAAAGAAGAGTTGGAGAGGTGAAAAGGGTCTTAGTAAACGTAAAATGCTCTTTGATGTAGAAAACCTAAACTATACTATAGCCAATAAGCTACTCATAGAAGACTTCTCAACTCGTATACTCCAACGTGACAAGATAGCCATCGTGGGCATCAATGGTGCAGGTAAATCTACGTTACTTAAACTGCTACTTGGTCGTCTAAAAGAAGATGCGGGGCTCATAAACAAAGGTGAATTTACCATAGGGTACTTTGACCAACATAGAGAGATGCTAAACAATAACCATACGCTCATAGAGACTTTTTGTCCTGATGGGGGAGACCATGTAGATGTACAAGGATCTCATATGCATGTCTTTGCCTACTTAAAAACCTTTCTTTTCCCAGAGGAGTATATGACTAAAAAAGTAGGACAACTCTCAGGTGGAGAGAAAAATCGTGTGGCATTAGCGCTGCTCTTTACCAAGAATGTAGAGTGTCTCATACTTGATGAACCTACCAATGATTTAGATATTCAAACTATTACCATCTTGGAAGATAAACTTATAGCCTTTCCAGGTGCCCTACTCTTTGTCTCACATGACAGATACTTCATAGACAAAATAGCTTCTAAGCTTTTCATTTTTAAAGGAAATGGTTTGGTAGAAGAGTCTTACCAGACTTATACTGAGTACCTTGAGATAGAAAAAGAGATGAAAGAACTTGACGCTTTAGAAAAAGAGGTCTCTACTACAGTCAAAAAAGAAGAGATAGTAAAAGAGAAAAAACAAACGAAGTTAAGCTATAAAGAACAACAAGCCTATGATAATCTGCCAAGTGAGATAGAAGAACTTGAAGCTAAAATAGCAGAGATAAATGCTTGTCTTTATAATCCTAAATGTTATGAAGATAAGGGATTGACTACTTTAAGTGAAGAGCTCTCTGTATTAGAAGCACTTTATGAAGAGAAGACCGATACGTATTTGGAAGTTTTAGAGATTTTTGAGTCTCTCTAATTACCAATAAATAACAACAGAGCGTCTCCCCCAACGTAGGGCTCTTCTTCTGTCTAAACCCATATAGATATCGATACGTTTTCTATAACGTTTATTCATCTTGTCCCGTACTCTATAGTATCCTCTAAGCCCACCAATACGTACTTTAGTACCATTTCGCATACCATAACGTGTGAGTAAATCACGAGAGACAGCTATACTTTTCATACCTGGACGCAGTCTATTATTCCATGCTGCTAAAAAGGGTGTACTATCTGTCTGTTTATGATGTGATGTATAGGCTGTCGCCGTAACACGTAATTTATGTTTACCAAATGCATTAATGTCAAATCGTCCATTTTTTGCTCTTTGTGCTGCTCTTTTTTTCTTTGCTTTTATTTGAGCCAAAACGTAAGGAAGTGGTAATTTTAATACTTTCCCCTCACGAACAGTAGTAGCATTTTTTATATGATTATATGTGACAATATCTTTAGACAATAAGCTAAACTTTTTAGCAATGGAAATAAGGGTATCTCCCTCCTCAACTTTATAGGTAGCAGAAGCAAGATTGTCAATCATTTTTTGTTCAAATGGTATTTTTAGTTTTTGATTTATACGAAGTGAAGACTTATTTTTCAAGGCATTAAGATTGACTAATGTTTTTACTTTTAGTCCAAACTTTTTAGCTATTCGACTTAAAACATCACCATCAACAACAACATAATGTCCATAGTTTTCTTCAGGTTTTGGTAGTGCTGGAAGTATAATAGGTTTGATATCATCTTTATGAGATACTGCCATTTTTTCAATTTTTTTATCTACAATTTCTTTATCTAAAGGCACTTCTACAACGCTAATCTTTACGGATTCACTATCGTTCCCCGTAAAACGTTTAGAATCTTCTACTTTAATGTATTTTTCTATCATTTCAGCAACAGAAATAACTTTTACAGAATGTTTTTCTTTAGGAGAAGGTAGTGTCTTGACGATAATAAGCTTTAGTCTATCACTATCATACACTACTTTTTTTGCATAATGGAGTTTTTTCCCATACGGGTTACATTCAGTAATTTTTCCAGTTGCTACTCTACAATCAACAATAGACTTCGCTAAAGCTATTTCACTTATAGACAATAGGAAAATAAAGATTCTGAAGTAATGCCTAGA
>CAZXGY010000230.1:0-2960 GCA_964640455.1 uncultured Sulfurovum sp. | reverse complement strand
TTATAGATTATCTGGAAACTTGGGTGAAATAAACCCCCAAATTTTCCATTAGCTCCAATTTTACTATTTTGAAATTCTTTAAATAAAATAAAATTTGAAATAAGCACAAATCCTAAGATTAAAAGTAATATCGCAAAGTTTATATAAATATCATTTAAAAAATTTAAATTGAGTAAACATTGTGTACTAGCACTTAGAAGATTTAAATCATGTGTTTTTTCACTAATTGATTCTAAATATTGAATATTTTCATATTGAGAGATAAGTATATTTTTGGATAAATCAGAATATTTAAAAATGAATATACCAATACTTGTAAGTATTCCTATAGAGCCAAATATAGTACCCACAAAGTAAATATAATAAGTGCTTTTTTTAACTATCGATTTTTCATCAATTCCGAGTAATTTTTTAATCATACTGTCACCCATCCAGCCACAAAAAACGCAACCCCAGCCAAAACCCCACCTATTAACGCATAAGGCAACTGTGTACGTACATGCTCTACATGATCACAGCCTGCTGCCATCGAGCTGATGATGGTGGTGTCTGAGATAGGAGAAGCGTGGTCTCCGAAGATTCCTCCACTAATGACTGCTGCGATGACAAGAGGGATATGTAAATCCATCGTGGCTCCCAAAGCCAAACCTATAGGCATCATGATGGAGAAGGTTCCCCAGCTTGTACCTGTGCTAAAGGCAGTGATACTCGCTACGATGAAGATGAGTAGTGGTACAAGAGCAGGGCTGATGTTTCCAGAGAGTAGATGTGCTAGGTATTTGGCTGTGCCTAGGTCGCCTATGACCTTTCCTATGAAGATGGCAAACATCAAGATGAGCATCACGGGTATCATATCTCCCAGACCTTCAAAAAAGCCTTTGAAGTACGCTTTATGAGAGAGCATTTTAGTACTCACATAGTAGACATACATAAACAGTAATGTCACGATGATAGCATAGTAAACAGACGTAGAACCAGAGCCTTTAAAGATGTCACCTTTTCCAGTGAGGTAAAGCCCAAAAGGTACAGCTACGACCATGACGATGAGAGGCAGTAACATAGGAAATGGTGTTGCTTTCCCTTCATGGTGTAGATGCTCTGTGTTGTAAGGCTGAGGGGTAGTATGCTTCATAGGACCTATATTGATATTTAAAAATATAACACCTAAAACTATTGCCAAAGTAAAGAGTGAATAGAAGTTGTAGGGGATAGAAGCTATGAGTAGTGAAACACCATCTCCAGAGATGACTTGTGAGTCTATGGCAGTGACTATGAGTCCTAGTAGTAAAGCACCCCAAGCGTTGAGTGGGATGAGAGAACAGATAGGTGCAGAGGTAGAGTCACAGATGTAGGCAAGTTTTTCTCTGCTTACGCCGTTTTTGTCACATAGTGGTTTGGCTACAGTTCCCGCCACAAGTGAAGTGATGCTAGACTCTATGAAGATGACTACCCCAATGACATAGGCTAAAAGCATCGCACCTTTGGGTGAGTCTATGGACTCTGCTTTGTTAGAGAGCCAGTTTACGAAACGGTTTACGGCACCTGACGTGGAGAGTAGTTTGATGACGGCACCTATCATGAGAGAAAAGAGCAAAGTTTTAGCTATCCACCCTTCTGAGAGTAGGTTGATGATGCCATCAAAGAGTGCTACGAATGCTGTGAGTGGGTTGTAGCCATTAAGTACGAGTAACCCTGCAAAGATTCCACCTATTAAAGAGACGATGACATCTTTAGTTATAATGGCTAAAAAGATTGTTAGTAGCGGTATCGCTATTGAGATTATTCCATATTCCATGAGGAGATTATATCACATGAAGATTGTACTTGGATTGTTAATAACATTTATGACCGCGTATGCACAAATACCTGACAGCAAACAACTTATAGTAGTCACAACAAAAAACTGGTCAACACCAAGTGGTATGCTCCAACGTTATGAGAAAGAGGGTAAGGCTTGGCATAAAGTAGGTTCTGCCATAGACATCAAACTAGGACGTAACGGGCTAGGGTGGGGCATAGGGCTACACACTACACCAAAAGATGCACAGTACATTAAAAAAGAAGGTGATGGCAAAGCACCTGCGGGCATCTTCTCTCTCAAACAAGCCTTTGGGTACTTTCCTTTTGTAGTGGACTACCCCTATGAAGTCTACAAAGCCACAGACCACTGTGTAGACGATGTAAACTCAAAGCTCTACAATAAGATAGTAGATTCCACCAAAGTAGATAGTGATTACAAAAGCAAAGAGCACATGCGTTTTCCAAAAGACTATTACAAGTTCGGCATAGTGGTAAATCATAACCACATAGATGAAGCAGGAGCTGTAAAGGGTGCTGGTTCATGCATATTTATCCACATAAAATCCATTCCTACTGCTGGTTGTACGGTTATGCGTGAAGATGAGATGAAAGAGATTATCCAGTGGCTAGACGAGAAGAAGAACCCTTTATTGGTGCAGGGGACTAAAGATGTTGTGGATGGGTTAATGAAAGAGATTAAGTGATGAATAATTGTAATAAAATATTGACAAAGATATATATAAATATTGGAGCTTTTTTTATCTTAATGGGCTTGTCCTATATATTTGGAATAAGCATATTTATGGCAGTATTGGTTAGTGTTGTGGTTTTCTTAGGAATATATTTCTTTTTTAAATATTCAAATTGTTTAATGACAGAGATAAAGAAGTCTGGTCATGAAAATGTAAAGAAAGTAATGGATGATATGGGACATTGAGTATAAAATTTTAATTTAATATATGACTAAAAAGGCTAGCATTAGTACTAGCCTTTTTAGTTAAATTTACGAGTTCAACGCTTTTGCCACAAGCTCATTCACAACCTTCGGATTACCTTTTCCTTTTGTAGCTTTCAACACTTGCCCAACAAAAAAGCCTAAGAGCTTAGTATTACCAGCTTTAAACTTCTCTACATTGTCAGGGTTTTTAGCTATGACATCA
>CAZXGY010000229.1:0-2961 GCA_964640455.1 uncultured Sulfurovum sp. | reverse complement strand
AACCCGTCTTATATTTTATGTACGCTATAGTATCTACTAAAAAAGAGGTAGCATGGGTTTTTTAAACAGATATGTAATACGCGTATCATGGTGGTCACTTAAAAAAATCTATAGGGTCATGATTGTCGCTTCTGTAGGGGCACTATTTGTAGGTCTTATCGGCTTTTATCTATACATGAGTTCACTGCCTACTCTTTCTACATGGCATACCACACTCTTAAAGAACGAATTTACCACACATTCAAAAATCAAAAACATTACAGAGTACATGGCTTTAGAAGAAAAACTCTTTGATGAGCTAGAGACAGAAGTCTATGACAAGGTACTCTCCACTGAACAAAACCGTGTAAATCGCTATACTAAAGGGAGCATCTCTAACCCCTCTTTATGGAAACCAAACTGGAACAAAAGTTTTGAACTCTCTGTCGCTAACCCTAAAGGTGCTGTCTTACTCCTACACGGTATGTCAGACTCACCCTATAGCCTACATACCCAAGCTAAGGACCTTCATAAAAATGGTTTTTGGGTACTCGGTCTGCGTATGCCTGGACATGGAACTATCCCTTCTGGGCTAAGAAACATGAAGTGGCAAGACATGGCAGCAGTAGTAGAACTAGGCATGCAACACTTAGAAGAGCAACTAGGCTCTAAGCCCATACACATCATGGGCTACTCGACAGGTGCACCTTTAGCACTTAACTACACACTCAAAGCCTTAGAAGAGAAGTCAACACTTAGAGTACCCGACTCTCTACTTTTTTACTCTCCTGCCATAGGAGTAAGTGCTGCTGCTCCTTTGGCTGTATGGCAAAGTCGCGTGGGGTATCTGCTTGGTTTACCCAAGTTAGAGTGGAATGCACTACTCCCAGAGTATGACCCATTTAAGTATGGTTCTTTTGCGGTCAATGCAGGAGACCAAGTCTATCGTTTGGCAAAAGAGGTACAAAATCAGTTTGACCAACTAGACAAGCACCCAAGTACAAAGACTTTTCCTCCCCTACTTAGTTTCTCTTCCATCGTAGATAGTACCGTCTCTGTAACTGCTGTGGTAGATAAGCTTTTCAACAGACTACCCAAAGGCAAACATAGCCTAGTGTTTTTCGACATCAACCACAACTTCGACCGTAATCACCTTGTAAAGTCTGCACTTTCAACAAATATACAAATATTACGAAACACACCAGAAAATGAAAACTATACCTTTGAACTCATTAGCAACATACATACAAAAGACAGAAGTGTAGAACGTATAGTAAACCATAAAGAGGCTATGGCATTACCTTTTGAATGGTCAAAAGGTCTCTACTCCCTCTCTCACCTAGCCATGCCCATCAGTTCAGACGATCCACTCTACGGAAATGCAGATGCACCCAAAAGCCCAGGCATACAGTTAGGGCATCTTGCCATTTACGGTGAGACGGGTGTGTTACAAATCTCCTCTGCTTCCCTACTAAGACAGAGATGGAACCCTTTTCATAGTTACATCAAACAGAGGGTTCTAGCGTTTTTAGAACCAAAAGACTAACCATGTACTACCATCGTCTCGTAGTATCATACAAGGGTACACACTACTATGGATGGCAAGACATAGGTGCAGGCGAACAAAAACCTACCATACAAGCAATCATCGACCAAGTATTAAAACAAATCTGCAAGTCCAAAGACTGTACCATAACAACTGCCAGTAGAACAGACGCAGGAGTACACGCACAAGGACAAGTGATAAAAGTCACTATCCCCCTAGCCATAGAGTCAAATAAACTATTGCTTGGCATGAATTCACTCTTACCCAATGACATACGCATCTTACACTGCGAACCCTCTACCAAAGCGTTTAACCCAAACAAAGACAGCAAAAGCAAAGAGTACCACTACTACTTTTCTACCGACACCATCCATAACCCCATACTAGGCGACACTGTTGCACATGTTCCGTCTCATGCTACAAACTCACTCAACATAGCACGTATGCAAGAAGCCTGTAAACGCTTCGTTGGAGAACATGACTTCTATAGCTTCGCAAAACGAGACACAACTATGACTTCAACTCTTCGGACTATAGTTAGTTGTGAGATAGTCAAAACTCAACCCCTAACCTTTGGCAATGAAGTTTACTCTCTTAAGATAGTTGGAGAGGGTTTTTTGAGGTACATGATTCGGTATATTGCAGGGGCTTTGTTTGCGTTAGGTAGGAATGAGATTAGTTTCAGTGATATTAGTGAGGCATTAACAGAGCATAAAGAAGAGAAGCTTAGTGCTAGGGCTAAGTCTCGTGGGTTGCATTTGATGAAGATATTGTACTAATTGACTTTTATATACTTTTAAAGTATAATTACTATACCTAAACTATACCTAAAAGGAAAACTATGCAGTTTGAATACGATAATAATAAAAGTCGTATCAATAAAGAAAAGCATGGCATTGACTTCATGGAAGCACAAAGTTTATGGGAAGATGAGAACGCTCTCATTGTTCCAGCTAACACATCTGATGATGAAACTAGATATGCTTTAATTTCTAGATTTAACACGAAATGCTATGTTGCCATTTTTACAATGAGAGAAAACATATTTCGTATTATCTCGGTGAGAAGATGTAGAAAAAACGAGGAGAAGAATTATGAAAACCATAACAACTAAAGAGTTTGATAATGCATTTGATAACGGAGAAGACATCTCTGAACATCTTGATTTTTCAAAGTCCATAAAACTTAAAGACTTTAGTCAGTTAAAAACAGATACTAAAAAAGTAAATGTCGATTTTCCTGAGTGGGTCATTCAAGCATTAGACCAAGAAGCAAAAAAGATTGGGGTCACAAGACAGTCTATTATTAAAGTTTGGATTGCTGAGAGACTTAAAGCAGAAGCAGACCACTTACACGCAAGCTAATACAATATAGGAGTACATTGAACATTCCTCCTGTTTAACACCTTAAAAAACAAATTATTTTTCTCTTATCTC
>CAZXGY010000228.1:0-2963 GCA_964640455.1 uncultured Sulfurovum sp. | reverse complement strand
TGCCTCTTTTGTCTGCTGTTTTACACCATCATCAGCTGCTACCACAATAATTACAATATCTGTAACTTGAGCTCCACGTGAACGCATCTCTGTAAAGGCTGCGTGACCTGGAGTATCTATAAATGAAATCTTTTTACCATCTTTTTCAACTTGGTATGCACCAACGTGTTGTGTAATTCCACCTGCCTCTTTAGCAGCCACTTTTGTTTGACGAATTCTATCAAGAAGTGAAGTTTTACCATGGTCAACGTGACCCATAATTGTAATAACAGGTGGTCTCTCTGTTGGATTTTCATCATCCACTTCATCATATACTTTTACATAATCAAGAGCATCTAATGGGTCAACTGTATGTACCTCTACATCAAACTCCTCTGCAAGAATCTCAATAGAGTCTTTGTCTAAGAAGTCATTTTGAGTAAACATTGTTCCAAGTGTAAAGAGAACTTTAATAACCTCTCCTGTACTTCGTCCAACTTTTTCAGCAAACTCATAAACTCTTACATTTTCTGGTATCTCAATAGAGGTAATAGTTCCTATATTCTCCTCTTTGATATACTTCTTACGTTTTCCACCACGTCTAAGACCAGATGGTCTTCTACGATGTCCACCTGTTCGTCCACGGTTCTGTTGTTGTCCACCAGCAGCAGCTCTTTTTTTAGCCTCTTCTTTACGTTTTGCTTCCTGACGCATCATATCTTCATAGATATTTTTATCAGAGAAATCAAGCATAAGTACTTCTGGCTCTTCTTCTACTTCAGTAACTTGGTTACGTCCATGATTACCAAAACCTGTATTTGACATAAAATCTAATCTCTCTCCACTCTCTTTTGCTTGAGCTATCTTTTTAGCTTTTTTCTTAGATGGAGGAGTTGGCATACCTCTTGGTTTTGCTTTACTTGTTACATTGATTGTTGATGTAGGTCTACGCTCTTCAACAATTCTAATTCTTGGCTTCTCTCTATCAGCCTTTTTAACAACCGTAATACCTGCACGTTTACGTCTTGCTTTTCTTTTTTTAGCCGCAGCAGTCTCTGGAGCTTCAACACTCTCTGCCTCTTTAGTCACTTCCTCTTTTGGAGCTTCCTCTTTTGTTTCAGAAACCGTTTCAACTTTTTCTTCTATTACTTCTATCTTCTCTTCTACAACTTTAGGTTTTGTCTCAACAACACTCTCTTCAACTACTTCAACTTTAGGTATAGGAGCTTCCTCTTTTATCACTTCAACTATCTCTATTTTTCTTCTTTTAGGTGATATTGTAATTGAACCTCTTTTAGAACTTCTTTTAATACTAGATTTTTTAGGAGCTTTCTCTTCTATCTTTTTCTCCACTACACTCTCTTTTTTTGAAATTTCTTCAACGACATCTGTATTGGCATCAGTAGATTTCTCTATCTTAACCTCTACATCAGCCTTTTTTACCACTTTCATTTTTGGTTTAGTTGCTGATTTTGGTTTCACACCATTAATTGCATAATCAACTAATACTCCAGCCTCTTCTATTGTCAAGGTACTGTTTGCTGCTTTTACATCATAGCCTAACTCTTTAGCTTTCTCAATAAGTACTGCATTTGATGCACCTGCTTCATTTGCAATCTCTTGGATTTTAACTCTATCCATTCTTATCTAACTCCTTTAAATACTTAACAAACTGTTCACTATCTTCACTTGTGAGTCGAAAACGTTTCATTAAACCCTTAATTTTTTTTTCGTTTTCACGACAATCTTCACATATATAAAAACTCCGACCCTGTCCAGAATAAGGAAAAATGTTACTGTTTTTCTCTTGTAGGCGAAGTAGTTTTTTTTGAAGCTCTCGTTCTCTACATGTTATACACATGCGTACTGGTTCATTTTTTCGCATAATTATACCTAATTTTTGTTATTAACTCTTTGAAGTGACACCATAATTGTCAAGAGTCTTAGTAAATACCCTAAATTTTGGGAATTTTTCTGCCAATATTTGATGTATCTTGTTTGCATCATCTGCATAACATAAAGTAAAAAATGTTGAACCACTACCTGAGAGAGTACTCATTAAAGCACCATTACTTAGAGCAATTTTTTGAACTTCAAATAGGTCAGGCATCTGTTTCATACGTCTTGTTTGATGTATTTTATCTTTTGAAGCAATACGCAATAAATCCCATGACTCCGTCATAAACAAGGAGGTCATAAAAGATGAACGAGATAGAGAGTAGACAAGCTCATCTGTTCTGTACAGATTTGGCAAAACATTACGAGATTTTGCTGTAGATATAGTCTTGTTTGGAATCACCAATACAGCCCTAAGATACTCAGGAACTTTTCTCTTTTTACTATAAACTTTTTTATCCTCTACACAAGCGACATTAAATCCACCCATTACAGCAGGGGTAATATTATCAGGATGAGACTCATACTCCAATGCTAGATTCAAGATTTTCCTTTTATTATATCTCTCCTCAGCTGCAACATAAGCAGCAGTCAAGGCAGCCGTAATGACTGCTGATGAAGAGCCTAAACCTCTGGAGATAGGAATTCTATTGGTAAACTCAAATCTAAAATTATCTTTTTTACCTTTAAGTTTATGATACTGCTTATTGAAGATATTCATAAAAAGAATATTTTTGCGAATATGAGGATTTTCTGCTCCCTCTCCACGAGTAGATACAGAGAAAAAACGAGATGGTTTTATGGTAATCTCATTACGAAGATTTATCGCTAATCCAAGGGTATCAAACCCCGGTCCAAGGTTTGCTGATGTTGCTGGTACAGATACAAACAAAGTACTTCCTTTGCTGATGTCAAACGTAGAACGCTATACAGCAGGTAGAATATACATTGGTCTATTATCGTTTAAAACTGCTACTTCACTCAACATGGAAGGTAATTCAAACCGTTGCTCTACTGCTTCATCAAATTTTTTTGTTATTATAGTATCTTTTTCTTTGATAAAGTAGAGTTTACCCATAGCTTTAATC
>CAZXGY010000227.1:0-2972 GCA_964640455.1 uncultured Sulfurovum sp. | reverse complement strand
GTCTCAAAAAACAGCTATTGGTTTAAGCTGTTCTTTATAGGATGGTTTATATATAAATATTTTAGAAGTATAACTAATAATATAGATTTATTATGGTTTAATTTTGTTGATTTCTTTCTGAGAGCTTATTTCCATTTCTTTTTCTACTATTATAAATCCTTTTATAGAAAAAAAGTCTTTATCATATTTATTAATACGTGTACTTGTAATTATATTTTTATTAATTTTTTTATGCTTGGATTGCTTCAAAGTAAATGTTTCAAAATTAAAATACTTTATTTGCTGGGTCTCCCCATCTTTATCTATAATATAAACTTCCTCTAGTAACTTTTGTGCCTCAAAAAGCTTCTCTATATTTATAACTTTCATAATTATGCCTTTGTAAGAAGTTTTATAGCAGTACCCTCATAATGATATGTGGTAACAGTAGAAGTCTTACCCTCAACCAGTCTAGGCATACCTGCTACAGACCCTACACTGCCTTTGATATTATTGTCTATATTGGAAACCACATTGATGACAGCATTAGCCTCTAGTTCCAAGGCTTGTAGTTGCAGTTTTTCTTTAGCTTGTGTCTTGTCTGTGTCAAATGCTTCTATCATGCCAAGCACACTGTACTTTTTATCTATATCTGCAATATTGAAGAGTTGAACCTTTCTAATAGCACTCATCTCCTACTCTGTTTTAAGAGCCAGTCCTTCTAGTTTTGGAAACATCTTTTTATATAGCCATACAGCGGGTCTTACTATTACAGCATAAAACACAAATATAACGATTAGAAAAGTAAAAAATTGGTCAGCAGTCATGATTTGGGGTTCCTTGCCTAACTATAGTTAGTTGATGTAGAAATGTATCATCTATATACTTATAGTTAGTTTTACTATAGGTATGTAATTATGAAAGAATCCAATATAGACAAAGAACAAATACTTGAAATTTATAAAAAAATTGGATTGAATGTAAAAAAGCTACGTCAAGAAAAAGGCATATCTCAATTAGCGCTCTCCCTTGCTATTGGGCATAAAGCAGTAGGTACTGTTTCTATGGCAGAGTTATGTACGAATAATAAACATTTTAATATAGAGCATTTAGTTAAGATAGCTGATGTATTAGATGTAGATGTTTGTGAATTCTTCAAATAATTAAAAGTATTTACACTAAAGCATAAACAACCCCCATTTTTCAACTAACTCCCACCATATTTTATAAATATTTATGCTATAGTGTAAATAAAAAGGTCTAAAATATGGACTTGAAATCAGAGATAGGTCTCAAAATAAAGCAAAGACGTAAAGAACTTGGGCTTGAACAGGTTGATTTGTGTGAGATGGCAGAGATAGGTTCTACTACACTTTCAAAGCTTGAACAGGGCAAAGGCAATATCACCTTAGATTCATTAGAAAAGCTCATAGATGTTTTAGGTCTTGAGTGTAGTCTTGTGCTTAAAGGATAAATAGATGCAAAAAGCCAAAGTATATAGAAATAGTGATGAAATTGGTCTGCTTCAAAAAGATGATGCAGGAGTATATCTTTTTCAATACACGCCACATTATCTACAAAGTGAAGATGCATTAAGCATATCTGTACATTTCCCTTTGCAAGAAGAGGTATTTAGTTCTGATACGTTGTTTTCTTTTTTCTTTAATCTTTTAGCAGAAGGTGCAATGAAAGAGATGCAGTGTAGAGAACTGAAGATTGACCCCGAAGATCACTTTATACGGCTTATAAAAACGACAGAGTTTAATACCATTGGTTCTATTACATTAAAGGAAGTGCCTCATGAGATGTCATAGCTGTTTAGCCAAGAGTGCAAAAATCTATTGTCCTAAGTGTACCAAAGAACTATTTGATGGTAAAAAAGTCTCAACGCTCTCTTTTGATAAACAAGAGTTTTACCAAAAACGTAAAGAGTATGCTAAACGTATCTCTATCTCTGGAGTACAAGATAAACTCTCCTTGAGATTTAATGAACAAGATACATTGATTACCACAGATATAGAAGGACATTATATCCTCAAACCTGCTCCTAGTGAAGAGCAGATAGATAAGAGTCATGATATTTGTGCGAATGAACATTTGAGTATGCAGATATCAAAACAGATATTTAACATCCCTACGGCAGGTTCTGCACTCATCCCTTTTAGTACAGGTGAACTGGCGTATATCACGAAACGTTTTGATTATGCAAAAAATGGACAAAAACTAGATCAAGAAGACTTGGCATCGGTATTAGAGTACACTTCAGACAAGCAAGGAAGAAACTATAAATATGAGTCTTCTTATGAAGCTTGTGCCAAAGCAGTACAGATGTATATCCCTGCATCAATGCCTGCCTTAGAAGACTTATATAAACGTATAGTAGTGAATTATCTCATTGGTAATGCAGATGCACATTTAAAGAATTTTTCACTTTATCGTGCAGAGGGAAGAAGAGACAGGAGTTTAACGCCTAACTATGATTTACTCTATACACGTTACCATATACCCAATGAAGAGGGCTATATGGGGTTAGATTTATTTGAAGATGAAGGAGATAACCTTACCAAGGCTTTTGAAGCTATGGGTTACTATACCTTGGAAGATTTTGAACTTTTTGCAGATAAAATAGGAATTAAAGATAAACGACTTGAGAAGATATTTGAACTGGTTCTTTCAAGTACTCCTAAAGTGATGGAGTTAATAGAACACTCTTTTTTAAGTGAAGAAGGAAAAGAAGCGTATAGAAAAAATTATGAAGAACGTTTAAGACTTCACCTTTGCTATAGCATAGACCAGTATGATTTTAGGGCTAAGATGCAAAAGGTAATTAATAGGTTTTTGTAAAAATAATTGAAGCATAGATAAGTTATACTGGTTACCAATAGGTTACCAATTTGGTTTAACAAAAATATGAAAATGCGTGAAATGCCCACTGTATCGGGCTTTGAAGCGATATGTAAATGTACTGGCTGACAGGAAGAGATTCGAACTCT
>CAZXGY010000226.1:0-2984 GCA_964640455.1 uncultured Sulfurovum sp. | reverse complement strand
AAGCAAGGAGTATAATATGATAAAAAAAATGGCAATGGTGCTAGTAAGTACTGTAATTGGAACTTCATTGTATGCAGGTAACTATGATACCTCGACAAAAGGTTTTATTGGTTTAGAGGTTGGTGCTGCAACTGTTGATGCCGAAAGATTTGGTGGATTTAGTCATGAAGGTGATGCTGTAGAATATGGTATTCGTTTTGGTGCACAATCAAATGAATGGCGTGCAACATTTGCATTTGATTACTATGATAGCAGTAGTGATGATCAAAATGTTGAAAAAGGACTTTTAATGCTTGATTACTTCTTATTTTCAAGTGACTCAGAATTAAACGTAAGACCATTTGTTGGTGCAAATGTTGGGTTGATCAATTATGAAAGTACAGGAGTTGATGTAACAGACTTTACTTATGGTGGTCAAGCTGGTGTTATTGTTGGTCTGGGAGAAAGTATAGATTTAGATTTAAGTTATAGATATTCTCTCTCCGGTGCTGAAAGAGTAAATGATTTAGGTAGTATTGTTTTTGGACTTAATTATCTTTACTAAGAAAAAAGGAATTTGATTATGAAAAAAAATATTATTTATGGTTTTGTATTTATTGCTATTGCTGTATTGATTACGGCATGTGGTTCAAACAGTAAATCAGATAGTAATGGAGGCACAAGTGGCGATTCATCTATGTCTATATTTATGAAGGGAATAGTTAAACTTGATATAACAAGAGGTTGTGAAAAGCTATTTGTTGTTCATGCTGTTGATGGTAATGGAAATGCCATACCTAATTTAAATGTTAATGCAAGTATTATTGTGAAAAATAAAGCTTCAGGTAGCAGTACGGGAACGATACAAACAACTGAACCAATTACATTTTTAGATGGTAGCTATAATTTTAATAATAAAAGTGTTATACCTGGTGACAAGATAATTATACTCCCTACTGCTAATAGACATGATGCAAGTTATGCAGGTGATTGGGATATTCATAAAGTAGAGGGTGCGGCACTTACTCTTTGGGGTGCTGCATATAACCTTGAAACTACAGACCAACTGAACTATGTTGTAGGAAATGACTCTACTTATATATCAGGGTATGGAACTGCTGTTGCACATGTAGAAAAAGATGATACCAATGGTACAACTGTCACAAACAGTGATGGTCATGCTTATTTTAAAGTTGTATATGATCCTTCACTTATAGGCCACACTATGGTAGTGGGTGCACATACTAGTAGTGATTATCGTATAGGTGCAGCTATTATTGGTAGACTTCCTGATTGTATGGCTAGTGCTGATAGCAATACATCAAGCTCTGATAGCAAATCAAGTACATGTAATGGTAGCCCTGGTAGTTGTGGAAAAAACTAGCGCATAGCTCTTAACTTACTACTTGATAGGTTAAGAGTATATATTAATATGTATGCTCTTAACCTTCTATTTCTACAATTTTCACTATAATCTCATAAACATTTCAACTCTAGGTAAATCTCATGATAGACTTAAAATATCTCCAAAATAACTTTGAAGAGGCATCTGCTAAACTTCTTAAAAAAGGTGTAGAAACTGCTACACTGACTAAACTACAAGCACTTTTTAAAACACTTAAAGAACAAAATGCAAAACTGGAAGCCATGAAAGCTGAGCAGAATAGCATGTCTAAACTTTTTGGGCAATACATGCGTGAAGGTAAAGATATTACTGAGCTTAAAGCTAAAGTAGATGTGAACAAAGAAGCGATGGTTCCAGTACAAGAGAAAGCACGTGAAGCAGAAGAAGCACTTTTCTCTGTGGCTCTTGCTATGCCTAATTTTCCAGATGATTCTGTACCAGAAGGTAAAGATGAAGATGACAATGTTGAACTTCGTAAAGTTTTAGACCCAAGAAGTTTTGATTTTAAACCTAAGGAACACTGGGAACTTTCTGAAATCAATGGCTGGATAGACTTTGAACGTGGGGTTAAGCTTGCTAAGTCTCGTTTTGCTATCTTAAAAGGAGAAGCTTCTAGGTTAGAACGTGCACTTATTAATTTCTTTTTAGATATGAATAGAGAAAAAGGTTTTGAAGAGTACTCTGTGCCATTTATAAATAATGCCAGTATGCTTCAAGGTACAGGACAACTCCCTAAATTTGGTGATGACTTGTTTAAGATAGAAGATGAAGATCTTTATCTTATCCCTACAGCAGAAGTACCATTGACCAATATGTATAATGATGAGATACTTTCTGAAAAAGAACTACCACTTCTTATGACAGGGTATACACCTTGTTTTAGAAAAGAGGCAGGGTCTGCAGGACGTGATACACGTGGTATCATACGTCAGCATCAGTTTAATAAAGTTGAGATGGTAGCTATTGCTCATCCAGATAAGTCTGAAGAGGTTTTTGATCTTATGGTACAAAATGCCTCAGACATACTTACTGCTCTTGGTCTACCGCATAGAGTGGTAGAGCTTTGTGGTGGAGACTTAGGTTTTTCTGCGGCTACAACCATAGACTTAGAAGTATGGCTCCCTGGGCAGAACCAATACCGTGAGATATCTTCTATTTCAAATACAAGAGACTTCCAGGCAAGACGTGCAAAGATTCGTTTTAAAGATGGAAAAAAGAATAGATTGGTACATACGCTCAATGGCTCTGCTCTTGCAGTAGGTAGAACGATAGTAGCGATTATGGAGAATTATCAGAATGAAGATGGTTCGATAGAAATACCTGAGGTATTACGTAAATATATGTAATTATGTAGGGTCGATATAATCGACCGCTGCACAAATCTTTGGTCGATTGTATCGACCCTACGGTTATACCGTCTTAGAAGTATCACTATGCCGTGACTTCAACTTCCCTTCCATACTCAAATAACTATTTAAAGCACCGATATAAGCTCTAGCAGAGGCTAACATGGTATCTATGTTAAGTCCATGTCCTATGATGGCTGGTTCGCCGTTAAATGATACTTTCACGGTGACAGAGGCTAAGGCATCTTTACCTT
>CAZXGY010000225.1:0-2987 GCA_964640455.1 uncultured Sulfurovum sp. | reverse complement strand
GAGAAGAAATGACAAAAGTTATAAAGGTAATTGCGTTAGGATCACTACTCGCTTCAGCTGCACTTTATGCAGCACCAGCAACATTGATCGATATTAATGCTGATATGAGAGATGCGAAAAGACTAGATAAAGAAGATTTAGGAAATAAGAAAGAGGTTTCTGAGCTTACTTTAGGTCTTAGACAAACAGATCTTTACAGTGAAGAGGCAGAAACTGAAGGTGTGCAAGCAGACTTTAGTAGACCAGCTCCAGGAGCATCTACTAAATTTGAGAGAGCATATGTAAATGCACCACCAATGATTCCTCACTCAGTAGAAGGTTTATTACCAATTACACAAAGTAATAATCAGTGTATTGGATGTCACATGCCAGAGACTGCAAAAGCAATGGGTGCAACACCAATTCCTGTGAGTCACTTTACAAACTATAGACCAACAACAGTCTACAAAGACGGTGAGCTAGTGAAAGAGGGTAAAACTGTTGGTATGGGTGGTGAACTTGGAAATGTAAGTGATATTGTTGTGGCTAAAGCAAAAAAATCAGATAAACTTTACCAAGGTAGATTTAACTGTTCACAATGTCATGCACCACAAGCAAAGATAGATACTGCTGTAGGTAATACATTTGAATCAGATGGACTTACTGATGAGCTTAAATCACATTCAACTCTTGCAGATGCAATGAATGAAGGTGTTTAAGGGTGGCAAGTAGAAGAGATTTTTTTAAATCTTTTGTAAAACCACTGGTGAAGAACAAAGAGGAGTCACCTTCTCTTGTTCGTCCACCATATGGCAGTACCGAATCTCTTTTTCAGAGTGAGTGTCCAAGCTGTGAAAGCAAAGCTTGTGTTACTTCTTGTGATGAAAAGATTATTTTTATCGCTGAGGATGGTACGCCTACACTTAGTTTTAATAAAAATGGTTGTACCTTTTGTGATGAGTGTGCCAATGCCTGCGAAGCAAATGTTCTTTCTTTAGAAAATACAGAGACAGCCACTTGGCTTAATGCTGTTTTTAAGATTTCACTAGAGGCATGTGTGGCACACCATGGTGTTATATGTCATTCATGTAAAGAGCCATGTATTGATGATGCCATACTTTTTAATGGGATGTTTAATCCTATTATAGATGATGATAAATGTACAGCGTGTGGATTTTGTATTTCTCGTTGCCCTACACAAGCGATTAGTTATACAACCTATGAATTAAAAAATGAGGAAAATAAAGTATGAATTTAGCAGAGCAATACCCAAAACTTTTTGAGAAGTTTGAAGATAAAGATTTAGTATTACGACATCTTTTAAGTGTAGATGAAAACTATGAAGACTTTGATTCAGAAGAGTATGAATTTGATCATGAAGATTATAATTATGTTATCTATATTGCAGAGCCTATACAACAAGCTCTTGGTGTAGAAAAGATGGATGAACTTATGGTAAAACTTCATGATAAAGATACTTTTGTAAACTTTTTAGCAAGCGAAAAAGATTTGTATGGTGTGAAAAGTGATTTAAGTACGGAAGAGATAACCTCTTTAGTCCTAGACCAAGTAGAGGAAATCGTGTGATACGATATACACTTTTCTTTTTTCTAAGTCTCTATGCCTTTGCTGCTGTAGAGGTAAGTCCTATAGCCAGTATAGAAATCAATGGTACCGCTAAAGACATGGTATTGGTAGATAATCAACTGGTTGTGGCTACCGATATGGGACACATAGAAGTTTATGATGCAACAACAAAAGAGAAACAAAAAGATATTTTTATTCCAGATGTAAAAGATTTTATGGGTGACTTGCTTCCTGCTAGGGTAATGAGCACAGATACGTTAAATGGTAAATATCTTCTACTCAGTGACAGTGGTAAAGGGGGATACTCAAATCTTTTTGTCTATGATAAAACGTTAACGCAGATTTTATCAGCAGAGGATAGAGAAGCTATTATTAAAGCACGTTTTATAGATGATACACACATCTTACTTGGCTACTTAAGTAATGAAGTAGCACTCTTAGACATAGTCAATAAAAAAGAGCTTTACCGTGTACAACTGAGTGAATCAAAATTTTCTGATTTAGCTCTGAATGAAGATAAAAGTCAAGTCGTTTTTTCTTGTGAAAGTGGTGTACTTAATGTTGTAGATACACAAAGTGGAAAAGTCATAAAACAGCTAGAAGGACAAAATGTTGATAATGTCTATAAAGTAGATTTTAAACAAGGGCTCATAGCTGGAGCAGGGCAAGACCAAAGAGGTTCACTTTATAATGTTGCTAGTACTAAAGGAAGTTACATTAAGGGAACTTTTCTTATCTATGGTACGGGACTGAGTCCTAGTGCTAAGAAAGTAGCTTTTGCTATGGATGAAAAGAATAATATTTCTATTCATAACACTGTAACCAAGTCGAAAATAGCATTACTTAAAGGGCAAAAGAGTACACTAAATGTCATACTCTTCCAAGATGAAGATAGGCTGTTTTCAGCAAGTGATGACAATACCATTATGGTATGGGATTTAACAAAATAATAAAATAACGTAAAAAGGATATACCTATGAATGTATCAAGTATTGTAGTACAAGCATTACAAACCAATATAGATGAACTGGTAGAGCAGTTTAAAAAATCTGAGATTTGTGAGTATCATCTACATGATAAAGATAAAGGAAAAATCATCATTACTATTGAAGGTAAAGATGTAGGTGAAGAGATAGAGAAACTTGTAAAAGTGCAAGAGATGCCACTTGTGATGGCAGCAGATATGATGATGACCTACCAAGAAGATCAACTTGATGCAGAGATTAAGATTCTTAATGAACAAGGTGCAGTCCCTGCAATGCTAAATGATGACACACTCGGACCTAGAGATATTGTCTACAATGGTGACTTAAAAAATAAAGATTTAGGATTTTAATAGATGGCTGGTGTAATAGAATCAACAATAAAAACAAGTCCACTTGGACGCTGGTATATAGAGCTTATAGATACGATGAAAGATG
>CAZXGY010000224.1:0-2990 GCA_964640455.1 uncultured Sulfurovum sp. | reverse complement strand
GTCTATACGTAAAAAAGATATTACCATCATTAAGGAACTTCGAGAAATTGAGTATGAACTTTATGCCAATGAGTTTCTACAAGTAATGATAAATCTCATAAAAAATGCAGTTGATTCTCTAGAAAAAAGTGGTGAAATAAATATTAAACTCTTACAAAAAGGTAAAAATATTATTATCTCTGTTGAAGATAATGGGACAGGGATAGATCTAGGTTCTATCAAAAAAGTATTTGATCCTTATTTTACAACCAAAGAAGATTCTATGGGGTTAGGATTGTATATGATAAAGATGATTGTAGAGAAACATATGAAAGGAACCATAGAAGTAGAAAGATTATCGCAAGGAACTAAATTTATTATTATCCTTTAAAATATAACTCCCCCCTCTCATGACATACTTTTGCCACAAACTATAGTTATAATAAACATATAAAGGGGTTATATAATGTTTCTAAAAAAGTTTTTTTCTATAGTTCTATCGTTGGTGGTGGTAAGTGGATTGGCAAGTGCTAATGTTTGTCCTAAGTGGTTTCCAATGCCTGCTTTAGATGGGTTAGTAGTGGTTATACCTATTTACGATGCAAGCATGACAGGTTCAGATATGGACTGTGATGGTCTACTTGATAGTGTAGATGGTGATATAGATGGGGATGGACTTAGTAATACTCAAGAAGTCTCAATGGGTACAAATCCACGTAATGCCGACAGTGATGGAGATGGTGTCAGTGATGGTAATGATGCATTACCTCTAAATAGCAGTGAAACTATAGATACAGATGGAGATGGTATAGGTAATAATGCTGATACAGATGATGATGGGGACAGTGACTCCGATGTATCGGAGATAGCACAAGGATCTGACCCGTTAAATGCTAGTTCTACGTTGGATGATACTTATTTTAAAATTACAATTCAAACAGATATACAGATGGGGAAAAGAGATAAGGGTGGTAACTCAAATACTAATACTTTTTATGTCTCTACGGATCCTGAAGAAGACTATAACTATAATGTGGATTGTAATAATGATGGAATAAATGAAGCAACAGGTCTTATGGAAGGATATACTTGTGAGTATGCAAGTGCAGGTACATATACTGTAGTCATTAAAGATAATACAGGTTTACGTACAGGGTTCCCTCATTTAGATTTTAATGAACATGGAAAACTAGTGGGTCTTAACCAATGGGGAACAATGAAATGGACTTCAATGCAAGAGGCTTTTTATAATTGTGAAAATCTTAATGACACAGGTGGAGCAGCTACAGATACTCCTGACCTCTCTTTCGTGACAAATATGAGTGGGATGTTTGATAGAGCCATAGTCTTTAACCAGGATATAGGGGATTGGGATACACGTGCAGTCACAGATATGAAGAGGATGTTTGCTAATGCAAGAGTCTTTAATCAAGATATAGGTGATTGGGATACCTGTGGAGTGACAGATATGAGTAAAATGTTTGAATATGCAATAGCCTTTAATCAAGATATAAGAGATTGGGATACCAGTGCTGTTACAGATATGAGTTATATGTTTTCTGGAAGAATAAATATGATGGGTAATATAGAAGCAACAGCCTTTAACCAAGATATAGGTGATTGGAATACTAGTGCTGTGGTGGATATGCATAAGATGTTTTCTGTATCAGCCTTTAACCAATATATAGGAGGTTGGGATACCAGTGTTGTGAGAAATATGTATGGGATGTTTGCTGATGCAAGAGCCTTTAACCAAGATATCGGGAGTTGGGATATCAGTGCTGTTACAGATATGAGTTATATATTTTCTGGAAGAATAAATAGGATGGGCAATATAGAAGCAACAGCCTTTAACCAATATATAGGAGATTGGAATACTAGTGCGGTGATAAGTATGAATGAGATGTTTTCTATATCAGTTTTTAATCAAGATATAGGAGATTGGGATACTGGATCTGTGATGAATATGAATTATATGTTTAATGGTGCAACAGCCTTTATGAATCATGACTTAAGTGATTGGAATATCTCTAAAGTGGATAGCCGACATCATACAGACTTTATGACAAATGTAGGAATAAGTAATATACCACCCCGTTGGCCACATTTTATTATCACGGTTAAAACGAATAATACTGGTGACTCCAATGATAACCAGTTTACGATTCCCACGTCAGGCAGTGGATACAACTACAATGTTGACTGTAATAATAATGGTACCGACAATGCTACGGATGTGAGTGGAGATTATACTTGTGAATATGTTACTGAAGGTACTTATACCGTTGTTATCAAGGATAATACAGGAGACGGTACAGGATTCCCTCGTATATGTTTCAATGATGATGGTGATAAAGACAAAATTGTCGGAATCAATCAATGGGGTATTGGGAAATGGACTTCAATGAAATGGGCTTTTTATGGTTGTATCAATCTCAATGCAGGTTATTCATCTGATGGGAGCCAAGTCGGTGCTGCAGCTATTGACACACCTGATTTTTCAAATCTCACCAGTATAAATAGTATGTTTATGCATGCAAATAAATTTAATCAAGACATAGGTGACTGGAATACTACGCATGTAGAGAATATGGGTCAAATGTTTGCATATGCTTCAGACTTTAATCAAAGTATAGGTGATTGGAATACTAGTCAAGTGACAAGTATGAGTAGTATGTTTTTGTATGCCTCCTCATTTGATAGAGATATAGGTGATTGGGACACTAGCCATGTGACTATCATGTATCAAATGTTTCATTCAGCCACCTCTTTCAACCAAAATTTAAGTAGTTGGGATTTTAAAGTTAGATCTGTAACTAATATGAATAGTATGTTTACAAATGCTACAACCTTTTCTCAAGACCTTTCTGGATGGGATGTAAGTGCTGATCCAACACATAATAATTTTGCTACTGGAAGTGGTGGTGTGGTTGAGCCAAACTGGCATCCGTAGTTTATGAAACCATCCTATAAAGAACAGCTTAAACCAATAGCTGTTTTTTGAGACAGAG